>JASFNW010000165.1:0-11083 GCA_050116835.1 Desulfobacterales bacterium | reverse complement strand
TAACACCTGCATGAATCTTATCGCTGCAAGAGTTCCCGCACTGGTTTATCCATATTCGAAGCAACAGGAACAACCATTGCGGGTGGCCAAAATAGACAAACTGATCCCCATGAAAATACTGCGTGACAAAGATATTGAACCGCAACGGATAAGCCACTATATTCATGAACTGCTGCTTGAATCGCGGCCGGCCGAACCGGCACCGGTCAATCTGGATGGTGCCGTTCATACGGCCAGATATCTTGAAACATGGCTTGGCCGCTAAAATCATTTTCGCCATTTAACGAACTGGAAATCGGAGACATTCGCGTGAAACAAAACCAGGATTCAACTATCGAAGCTTACATTGCTGAACATGCTGACGAAATTTCTCCGTTGCTGCAGGATCTCATAAAAGAAACCGAAACCATCACCGGTCGCTCACGCTGGAGCGTCGGCAAAGTCGAAGGCAGGCTGATGCAGTTTCTGCTCAAGGCCTCCGGGGCCCGATCGGCCGTTGAAATCGGCACATTCACCGGGTTTTCAGCCTTAATGATCGCCGAGGCCCTGCCGGATGACGGTCTGCTGATTACCTGCGAATCCAGCAACGTTTATGCTGAGATAGCCTTACGCTATTTTAAGAAAAGCCCCCATGGCCGCAAAATTCGTCTGAAATTGAAGCCAGCCATTGAAACCCTGAAGGAAATTTCAGATAACAGCGTTGACTTTGTATTTATTGACGCAGACAAACCTTCCTACGGCATTTATTTTGATGAAGCGCTGCGCATTCTACAACCCGGGGGCCTGGTTTTTGTTGATAACGTGTTCTGGCGCAACAAAATATTCAAAAAACCCATTTCAAATGAAAATGCAAAAGCGATCGCCGCCTTTAATCAAAAGGTAAAAAACACCACCGGTATTGATAAGGTGATGTTGGGTGTTCGCGACGGCATCTATTTAATTCGTAAACGATAGGCTGATTTTCTTACAGGTTCTAGTTTGGTGCTGGCATTTACATTTTATCCGATGCGAATTTTGAATCCTCAGGGCATTGTTGATTGCATGCTTGTAACAATTGTTAGGAATCGTTCCTATTTACAGGAAGGTTTGCATATGATACAGCTACAGTCCATTATATATTAAATTAAGAGAGTTTATTACGCTTTGGCCCCGCTGATAGTATAGCCTGAAGATGCTGTTTTCCTTGACAATAGAGTAGCTTTTCTGAATAACATAAAATATGAATCTTGGCCAAAGTACGGGTGAAAAATTAACCGTTGCCAATTTATCGGCAAGAGGTTAAATGTGAAGCTCGCCTCGTTTGTGTTAAATCATTTTCAACCGATCGTCTGTCGCTGTTTCGCCGAATTTTACCGCTTGTCATTAAAATGTTCCGAAGAAAGGATGGCGGTGTAAGTGTTGTAGCAAAAAAACGTACTGCAATCGAAACGTATTTTTGACAACGACTATAAAAGGTCACCCAGATGGCTAATCAACATATCCCATTGACTGGTAAAGATGAAACGATAAGCGTAAAACGCCAGATTGTTCTTCCATTTGCCAAGTCGTTTGAAATCTCCCTCAAAAGCATAAAGGTTCGTTTTTTCAGATCTCTTATCACTACGTTGAGCCTGGTATTGGCTGTTTCATTCTTAAGTTTTGTGCGGGTCAGCAATGATGTGGCCAATGGACTGCTGGCAACCCAGGATCGACAATTGCGTGAGGCTGTTAATCGTGCCGGTTATGATATCGGGCCGGCAGACACCAATGTGGGGGCTAGCCCCAAACAGCGCTGGATTATTATTCTGTCACTGATGGTTTGTGTGGTGGGCATCGTCAACGCACAGCTGATGGCAGTAACAGAGCGTTTTCGGGAAATCGGAACCATGAAATGTCTGGGAGCCCTGGACCGGTTTATTTTGCGGCTGTTTATTCTCGAAGCCGGCATGCAGGGGCTGGCCGGTGCCGGTGCGGGTGCACTGGCGGGGGCTCTTTTTGCTCTGATCGGTGCCTTGTTGCGATTTGGCCCGGTTTCGTTAGCCGCGGTGTCATGGATTGCCGTGGTGGGTTCGTTTGCGATTGCCATCGCAGTGGGATGTACATTGAGTTTAATCGGTGTGCTCTATCCGGCGATCGTGGCTGCCAGAATGCAGCCGGTTGAGGCCATGCGGGTGGAGCAATAACGAATGGGTCAAGGCACAAGGAGAAAGGCGCAAGGCTTAGGAATGAACGTAGCGAGAGGTAGTGTATTATGGCTGAATCCACCAATATTGTGCGTGTCACAGATGTCTATAAGGCCTTTCAACTGGGAAAGATTGAGGTTCAGGCCCTAAAAGGGATAAACCTTGAAATCGCCCGGGGTAATTATATTTCGATTATGGGGCCTTCCGGGTCCGGCAAGAGCACCCTTTTTAATATGATCGGCGGTCTGGACAAGCCATCTTCGGGCAAAGTGTTCATCGATGAGGTGGATATCGCTCAACTGGATGCTTACGAATTGGCCTGGCTGCGCTGCCGCAAGATCGGCTATATTTTTCAGACCTTTAACATTATTCAGGTAATGACTGCCCTGGAAAATATCACTCTTCCGATGATTTTTGCCGGAATGAACAATGATGCGGCGACAGAAAAGGGATTGCAGCTTTTGGAACTTGTGGGACTGGGAGATCGGTACAGCCACAAGCCTTTTGAACTTTCCGGCGGTCAGCAACAGCGCGTTGCCATTGCCAGGGCCCTGGCCAATGACCCCGCCATCATTCTGGCTGACGAACCAACAGGCAATCTTGATCTAACCACCGGCGAAGAGATTATTGCGTTGCTGAAGCGTTTGAGCCAGGAGCGCAATGTTACGGTCATCTCGGCCACCCATGATTTTAAAATGCTCAATGTCTCCGATCAGGTGGTCTGGATCCGGGACGGAACCGTTGATAAAATCGAAGACCGGGAGGAGTTGTCGATATCGATCGGCAAAATCGATACCCGACAATAGCCTTTAGCTGCTGGCAACTGATCACCGGCTACTGGCGGTCACCTTCTGACCGTGTGAATCATGGCTGATGTAATCAAATGCCCAGATTTTTTGAAGATTATGTTCTATCAAAGCTTAAAAAACCATAAAAACATAAAACCAGCACTTCCTAAGAAGCTGCCCTCTGTAAGGAGCCGGCGGCTAGCAGCCTGCGCCAACGGGTATGTGATCCTCCTGACACTGGTGTGCAGCCTGTTGTGGACTTCTGTCGCATCAGGGAAGGTTGTCGAAAAAAATTTGCCGGATTCATTTACTGATGTCATCAAACAGTTTTCGTCTCTGGAAGATCGCAGCACGGGTAAGGCCGGGAATGCGGCTGCAGCGAAATATCTAAAAGAAAAATTGGAAGAGCTCGGCTATAAGGACGTGGGCGCCTACCGATTTTCGGTGCCGGTCATCGAGCATGCCGGCAGCCGGTTAACGCTTCCTAACCTCAATCGCTCCATTGACCTGCATCCCATCATCGGTAATGCCATAACACCGCAAACCATTGCGCCGCCTGGATTATCCGGTCCGCTAATTTATGCCGAGCACGGCGAGCTGGCCGAATTAAACGGCAAACCCATCAAAGGTGCCATTCTTTTAATGGAAATGGATTCGGGCAAAAATTGGCTGCATGCCGCCAACCTCGGTGCCAGCGCGCTCATTTATATTGATCGTGGAAATTCATCCAAATCCTTATTTAAGGAAAAGTTTGAGCTGTCACCCTTGCAGTTTCCGCGGTTTTGGATGTCACTGTCGCAAGCCACCGAAGCGTTCGGCGATTTTGAAAAGGCGCCGAATGGACAAGTGGCAGCCGAGGCACGCTTGATTTCGCAGATCCGCTGGCAACTGGCCGGTTCGGAAAATATCTACTGTTTTGTCGACGGCACAGATCCCGAACTCAAGGAAAAACTCATCATGGTGGAAGCCTTTTACGACAGCACTGCCACAGTGGCAGGGCTTTCTCCGGGAGCTGATGAAGCCGTCGGTATCGCCACCCTGCTGGAACTGGCGCGATTTCTCAAGGAAAATCCTCCGCAACGGTCCGTATTGCTGATTGCCAGCAGCGGTCACGCTCAGACCCTGGCGGGTTTTCGGGAAATGATCTGGAGTATTTCGGCACGATCCAAGGACCTGCGTGACTTGAGAAAGACATTCAAAGCGCTGATTGAGAAAACGCGCAAAACCATCAAGTTGCTAGAGGAACGGTCGCCTCTTCAAGCGGCTGTCGACGGGCCCCTGAATGAAGAATCCCGCCAGCTGATAAAGGAAGCAATCGACCAACGGTTAAAAACAGAGTCCGATAGGGTATCGCGCGAATTGATGCGTCTGCGTCTTGAGCAGCAAAACGCTGTCAGCACCGAACAGATTGAAAAATTGGCCGACGAAAGGCTGGTGCTCAGACGCCTGATGTGGAGTCCTGATTTTGCGGACCTGACCGTTGATGATCGCCGGGCGCTTGCGGAGATCATTCCGCAGACCATTGCAGATCAAAAGGCCATTTTATCCGATGCACGCAGGCATGCCAGGGAGATCGGCGATGCCCGTGCTTTCAGAAGTCAGGTTCGGGACTATGATCTGGATGCAGCCGTATCACTGCACCTATCCAGTCATGGAGACGGATTTGGTGCTTTTAATTATGGGTGGGCATTTCCGTTCAGACCACGGATTAAACGTGCCACGATCTACAGCACACTCGATGAAGTCCTGCTCCAGGGAGCTGAGCGGATCGAAAACGAGCTGGGCCTAACCGGTATGTACAAGGACAGCCTGCGCCCCAGTCGAAAACGCTCCTGGCAAAGCTATTTTCTCGACAAACCGCCGCTGGGCGGGGAACTGACCGCGTTGGGCGGTATTCACGGGTTGACGTTTGTTACCACCAATGATGCCAGAGCCCGCTGGGGCACGCCTTTTGATACGCCCGAGACCGTTGATATGGCGTTTGCCCTCAAACAAAGTGCGGTGGTCTGCCGTCTGATCAAACATCTGGCGCAAGCTCCCCGGCTGCATGATAATATTTTCCCTCGCTTCGGTTATTCGGCCATTAAGGGGAGAGCTAAATTTTTACGCCACGGCGAGCTGTTTGCCGACCAGCCGGCACCCGGAACCGTGTTGCTTTGCTACCAGGGACCGGCCCGATTTTATGTGATCGTCGACCACCTGGGGAACTTTTACTTAAGAGGTCTGGCAGATAAAAAGCACAGTTATCATAAAGTCATTTTTGAAGGGTATAAATTTGATCCGGATAACGGCAAGGTTGTCTGGACCATTGATAAAAATAAAACCGGAAAGGCCGCCTACCGCGTCAAAATGTACCGTCACCTGATGGAAACCGACCTGGTCATGTTTGCCAGCAATGGGACCACGGTGTTCAACCTGCTGGAGCCGCGGACGTTTCGTCATCTGCACAAAGTCAAAATTATCGATGGTCGACGCGAATCCGAACCGTTGCGCTGGTTTATGAGCCGCCTCGACACCTGGATTTCTGAATATGCCAACGCATCGATTATTTCGTCCATCTTTTTGGAGCCGGGCACACCATTGAAGCTAACCCTGTCTGATACCGTACTGCGCAACAAACTGGTTTTAATCAATGCCAGCAAAGATGAATCCACGGGTATCGGCTACATGGTGGGTCATACGCCCTTTCTGTATCGCACCGAATACCAGGTGGCCAAAGACATGTGGACGTTGCTGGAACCCCGCATTTCGAACCTGGAACGGCGCGGGATTTTCAACGAACGCATTCGCGATCTTCAACGGGTGGGGTTGACCGCCCTGAAGACTGCAGAATCTGCCTACGAGAATAAGTTGTATGACCAGGCTTCAGAGGCTGCCATGCGGTCATGGGCCCTGGCTTCCCGTGTGTATGATGATGTCGAAAAAACCCAAAAAGACGTGCTTTACGGGGTGCTGTTTTACATTGCCCTATTCGTGCCCTTTGCCTTTTGTATGGAACGCCTTTTGTTCTGCTATGCCAATATCTATAAACGCATCATCGCCTTTCTCGGTATTCTTATTTTACTGATTGCAATCATCTATAATGTGCATCCGGCCTTTCGCCTGACTTACAGTCCCATGGTCGTGATTCTGGCCTTTTTTATTATGGGGCTTTCGCTTATGGTGACACTGATCATCTTTTTCCGTTTCGAAGGTGAAATGACCCAGCTGCAAACGCGTGCGAAACTGATCCAGGCTGAAGAATTGGGACGCTGGAAAGCGTTTGTGGCGGCCTTTATGCTGGGTGTCAGCAATTTAAGACGCCGGCGATTGCGAACTGCTCTGACCTGCGCTACCTTAATTATCTTAACCTTTACGATTATGAGTTTCACGGCGGTCAAGTCCATGCGGCATCATGCCAGGTTGCTGTACGAACCGAAGGCGCCTTACAACGGGTTTCTATTAAAGAATGTCAACTGGCGCGATTTGCCACCCCAGGCCCTGGGTTTTATCAGCAACAATTTTTCTCAGAAAGGCCTCAGTGTTCCACGAGTCTGGCTGGAGGATGAGGATAAAACGCGCACAACGCGCATTCCGGTTTATCATAACGGCCGGTCTTTTGAAGCCCAGGGGCTGGTCGGTCTTTCCCACTTGGAGCCTAAGGTATCAGGGCTTGATGAGATCCTGGTCGGCGGTCGCTGGCTGGCGGAAAATGAAATGAATACGATTTTGATTCCCGAGCGTATGGCGCAGCGCTTAGGCATCGATCCGCAGAACCCGCAGGGTGCGGTCGTTACCATGTGGGGGATTCCCTTTGATGTCGTGGGGGTTTTTTCAGGAAAAAAACTGCAACAGCAGACCGATCTGGATGGTGAGCCACTGACACCGGCGACCTTTCCACGAGAAGTAGCCACTGTGATGACAGAAGAAGAACTCGACGCTTTGGATTCCGGAGATGATGTGCGTGAATTTCAAAGCCGCTACCAACATACCCCTGGTGACTTGACCCTGATCATTCCGTATCGATACCTTCTGGCCACCGGCGGGCATTTAAAAGCAGTGGCCATTGTTCCGAAAACGAACATATCCATTCAAACAGAAGCACAAAATCTGGTGGATCGCTTCGGGCTAACGCTTTTCAGTGGAGAGCCGGACGGGACCTATCTTTACCATGCCAGTGATACCATGAGTTACAGCGGGGTACCTAACATCATCATTCCGATTATCATTTCGGTTTTTATTGTCCTTAACACAATGATCGGCAGTGTTTATGAACGCAAGCACGAGATTGGAATTTACACCTCCGTGGGCCTGGCACCCTCCCACGTGTCTTTTTTATTTATTGCCGAGGCCATGGCGCTGGCAGTTATCAGTGTCGTGCTGGGATATCTAGTGGCCCAGACCTCGGCCAAGTTGTTTTCCGAAACGGCGCTGTGGTCGGGGATCACCGTTAATTATTCTTCCTGGGCCGGTGTGGCGGCCATGTTGTTGGTGATCATTGTGGTACTGGTCTCTGTTCTGTATCCTTCAAAGGTTGCCGGTGAGATTGCCATCCCCGATGTCAACCGGGCGTGGACTCTTCCTGAGGCCCGTGGAAATGTTATTGAGGTCAACCTGCCATTTTATATGAGCTATGCTGAGCATCGCAGCATCGGCGGGTTTCTGCTGGAATATTTTCAGGGCCACCAGGACGTATCTCACGGCCTGTTTTCCACCGGCGGTATTCAATTTGGTTTTATCTGTCAAACGGCTCCCGGGCTTGCCAGCAAAGATGCCGACTGTCCGCAGCAAGCCTGCGAATATGATGCCTGCCTTCAGGTGCGGGCCAGTGTATGGCTGGCTCCGTTTGATTTCGGAATCAATCAGAAAGTCGATTTACAATTTTGCCCGGCGGCCGATGAGCCCGGGTTTTTAGAAGTCAAAGTCCGCCTGACGCGTGAGTCGGGGGAAGCCGCTGCCTGGCACCGGATTAACAAGGGGTTTTTACACAACATTCGCAAGCAGCTGCTGCTGTGGCGCTCTTTTGATTTGGAAACCAAGCAGCATTATGAACGCCTGCTTGCAGAAGCTGAAAAAAAAATGGAAATCGAATCAGCTTAAATCTCGATCCATCGAATTTTCGAATATAAGTTTTTTTTACCACGAAGATCACAAAGGGGATAACTAAACATTTTTTTCTTTATCTTTGTGCATCTTCGTGAACTTCGTGGAGACTCGAAGAATACAATGTTAACGTGCATAATTTTTACCACGAAGACCACGAAGGACGCGAAGTAAAAAAAATTGTGTTTATCTTCGTGGTTTTTTATGCTCTTCTTGGTGATTGAAGCCGCCAAATCAAATTAGACAATATTGTACGCACAATTGATTTGACAGGGAAGTCAAGGATCAGAGACGATGACCGACGATCAGCAGGCCGCATTCAATAAAGAAGGACTAACGGGGGATAAAGAGGAAAAAATCGGGGAAAAAATACGCTTGCGGGCTATTTTGCTGGGGTCGTTTTTCGCGCTGGCCATTTGCCTGATCACCCCCTTTAATAATGCCTACCGTCACGCAACGCCTCTGGGCGGTGGACATTTTCCTTTGGCACCTTTTTATGTTCTGTTGTGGTTGATGATGCTGACCGCGTTTTTGCGCCTGATCTTTAAAGACCGAAATATCATTACCGGAAAAGAGCTCCTGGTGTCCTGGGCATTGATGATCTTGTTGTCCGGAATTGCCTGGACCGGTCTGGCGCGCACCTTTTTTATTAATCTAACCGCACCCTTTCATTTTGCCACCGTAGAAAATCGCTGGTCGGAAGTGCTTCATCCACTAATGCCGGACATCTGGTATCCCCAGAGCCATGAAGCGATCAGCAGCCTATACAACGGCCTGATAGGTGGCCGCCAGCTGGGATGGTTCGAAGTCCTCAAACAGATTCCCTGGGCAGCCTGGCTGACCCCCTTGTTGACCTGGACGATTTTTGTCCTGCTCTGTTATTTTGTCATGGTGTGTATCGTTAATCTGCTGAGCAAGCAGCCGTTATACAATGAACGCATGAACTTTCCGCTTCTGCGAGTTCCGCTGATGATGCAGGAAGCCTTGGATCACAACGGTCTGGGGCAGTTTTTTGCCAATCGGTTTTTGCTCGCCGGTCTGATGGTTCCGGTTTGCCTGCATCTGCTCAACGGGCTGGCCTTTTATAATCCATCCATCCCCCAGATTCCGACACTGATCCTAGCCGGCAAGTATTTTCCGAAAGTGGGACTGCTTTCCGGTTTTTTCAAGCTGAAAATTTACATATATCCGGCATTCATCGGCTTTGCATTTTTAACTTCCAAACAGATTTCTTTTTCATTCTGGTTTTTTTTCATTCTGGGAACTCTGTTGTTCGGGGTGCTCAGTGTCCTGGGGCTCAATATTCCGGCAGCAGCACTGGGGGTAACCTTCGGCCCCACCATTTCGCGTCCTGAAGAAACGCAAATGATTGGTGCTTACATTGTTTTTTTTCTGTTTCTGGCCTGGCTGGCACGCTTTCATTTTGTCAATATTGTGCGTTATGGTATCGGTCTGAAAAAAGATGATAACCCCGAATCCGAATGGCTGTCGACACGCTTTGCCTTCTGGGGATTTGTTCTGGGCAGCCTTGCGATCGTCATCTGGTGCCATTACTTCGGTATTCCTTTTTTATTTTCCGTATTGGTTGTCTTCGCCTTTTTTATGTTTACCCTGGTGGCCATGCGCGTTATCTGTCAGGGGGGTATTGCCTATTTTACACTGACCGCAGCGCCCATGGACGGGTTGATGGCTTTTTTCGGGTCGAAACCATTCACAAATGCCGGCGTCCTTGTTGCCGCCGTTATCCAGAAAGTGCTCTTTGTTGATTTGCGGGAATCACTCATGCCGTCTTTGCTGCACAGCCGCAAAATAACGAATCGGGCTCGCAATAATCGGCTGATATTTTTTGCCATCGCAATCACCTTAATCGCCGGCGTCGTTATTTCACTTCTGGCCATGCTGGCGCTGTGTTACAAATTCGGCCTGCGGGAGTTACAGCTGGACTGGGCGACGCGCACGACCGTAGCGGTGTATGATAATATTTATAGTCTGGTCGAATCACCCCAAAGGCCGGGAGATTGGGTGCTGATTTTTACGATCAGCGGCGCGGTGGTCATGCTGGCCCTGGTCGTTTGTTATCATCGGTTTTACTGGTGGCCGATCCATCCGATTGGCTATCTGACCGCCTATAGCTCGGCCATGCGCATTTTGTGGTTTAGCTTTTTCGTTGGCTGGGCCTGCAATGCACTGTGTATGCGCTACGGCGGAGTGCAGCTGTTTAAGAAAATGCGTAATTTTTTTATCGGTCTGATTATCGGCGATTTTTTTATGGCCGGCACCTGGGCCATTATCGGCCTCTTTCGCTATTCCAGCTATTTGGTGCTACCGGACTAATGGCATGGAGCATAGGGCATGGCGCATGGGGTAAGAACAGAGAGCATGAGGCAAAGGTCTTCTATTAAATTGATCTTTTTTCGAGCCAATAGGCATGTTGCTCTTTAAGAAAGCATTTTTTACTCCCTGCGCCATGCCCCATGCCCTTTGCCTGATACTTTTAAATACGCTGTCGGAAAATTGAAATCGGTGGCATGTTCCTCCTAAGGAAATTGTAGACTATGTACGAAGACAAAGAACTGCAAGAGTATCGGGACCTGCTGGAAACGCCGACTGAGTTTGAGGAGGGTTTCGACTGGAAAACGGTTGTCGGGGCGATCTTCATCGGCTTTCTGATGATGCCTGGCAGCATGTATCTGCAGCTGGTTATCGGCTCCGGCATCGGGCCGGCCGCGCGCTGGGTGACCATCATCCTGTTTGCCGAGCTGGCCAAACGCTCTTACAGTGAATTGAAACAACAGGAGATATTCCTGCTGTATTATATGGCCGGAGCAGCATTGTCCACGCCTTTTCAGGGCCTGTTGTGGAACCAGTACCTGGTGCAGTCAGATGCGGCGCGGATGCTGGGTGTGACCGAGTTTATCCCCACTTGGGTGGCGCCGCCACCGGAATCTGCTTCTCTGGTTGAACGCACGTTTTTCCATCGTGACTGGCTGATTCCGATTCTGCTGCTGATCGGCACCCAGATCATTCAGCGCATCGATCAGTTTGGTTTGG
>JASFNW010000164.1:0-11215 GCA_050116835.1 Desulfobacterales bacterium | reverse complement strand
TGCGAAAAATGTTCCTGGCACGACAAGTTTCAGGAACTCAAAAAAAGCTAAACCAGAGCACCCCCCGTATGGCAAATCGCCGCCGGCGGTGCCGGAAGATTATATTGCCCGGTGCCCCGCGGCGATTTTTTTACCTTCCCACCTGGCTTGCGGTACGCTAAACTACCCGGCGGTAAATCTAAACGCTCACATATCTTGTTGCGCATACCGTTGTTTTCTGGGTTTAATTTAAGAAAACTTTTGTTTTTGAGAAAAAAGGCGAACGTCTCCCGTTTATCCTGTTTTTCATAATTGACAAATATTGTATGATGCCCATTTTGAAACGTTATAAACATGATCAACGGTTTTTTAGCAGAGGAGATGATGACCATGAGATATTGCAAAATGATGCTTAGCTGTTGGCTTTTCATGATGCTGTGTTCGACCGCCATGGCTTACGATTTTCAGCAGGGTATCCATGGAATGAAATGGGGAAGCTCCGTTTCGGAAAATGCCGGTTTGTCGAAAGTTCGTGAAACTGAACTGGCCACTTATTACGCCAGAGCGAACACTTATTATCAGCTTTCCAGACAGGCTATTCCAGGTGTTTTCTACGCCTTCTACGATGACAAATTTTTCGCCGTTTTTGTCAAGCTGCGATCACCCGATCAGTTCTCCAAGCTGAAACAGGCATTTGGCACGAAATATGGTGCTGCCAAAACCTCCATCAACAATCAATCAAAGCAACAAGTGTACCGCTGGAAAGACGGCGATGTGAAGATCAAATTGAAGATGATAGAGGCCAAGGGGCAGTACAAGATGGCATTCTACTATGCCCCTCTTTCGACCAAACTTAATGAGGAACGTTTGGAAAACATACCGCCAGAGATGTTCAAATTGTTAACGCCCAAAGAAGGTGAATCCGCAAAAGCAGTACCCCTGCTGGGCGAGTAAACGTCGCTGGTTTTAAGAGCGGGCGTAAGGATCGAGCATCAGTCAGTCATCATCAATCCTTTTAAAGTGCGTTCCCCACGCAGACCGGCGCCTGGTCCGGCAGGCCGGGCTTAACGCCGATCGCTTGAGTGTCAATATCGAATTGCCTTCCGAAGAAAGCCTCAAACGGCTGACCCTGGAAAAAACCTATGATTCCGTTCTAAAACCAATGAGGATCATCCGGGAAACCATCGCCGAGACGCGTGAAGACCGCAAGCGCAAAATGCGACACGTGCCTCATTTTGTGCCCGCCGGCCAGAGCACCCAGTTGATTGTCGGCGCCAGCCCGGAATCAGACCACAAAATCCTGCGGCTGGCCGATCGGCTCTATCGACATAAGGCCCTCGAGCGCGTTTATTACTCCGCCTATGTGCCGGTGGGCGGGTCAGGGGTGCGGTTGCCAAACACGGCCAAACCTCCTTTGCAGCGCGAAAACCGCCTCTATCAGGCTGATTGGCTGCTGCGGTTATACGGATTTTCCATTGATGATGTGATCAGCTGGGACAGGCCTTATCTCGATTTGAAGATCGATCCCAAACAGGCGTTTGCTCTGCGGCACCCGTCATTGTTTCCGATTGATTTGAACGCCGCCGATTTCCAAACGATTCTCAAAGTGCCGGGCATCGGGCTGAAATCGGCCAAACGAATGCTGAGTTTGCGGCGCCGGGGGCGTATCCGGCTCGAGCACCTGCTGCAAATGGGAGTGGTTGTCAAACGTGCACAGGCATACATCCGCTGTGACGGCATGCCCTCAGCGCAGTGGAAAGGCGCATCCTTTAACGGCAGATTTGCCGGTATCAAGCGTACAGAAAAAAGCGGCGAGCAACCGAGCGGCCAGTCGCAACGGGTTTTTGTGACCGACGGGACTTTTGAAGGCCTGTTGACGGCCCTTTTCGAGGCTTATGCCGCCAAGCAGCCGCCGGATGCCATCGAGCCCGCAAACGGCCATCAAACGGGGCTTTTTGACAGCCGGATTCCGATCATAACGGATTCTGGCAAGTCCGATCGTGTCTGGAAAGGCCTCAAATCACATCTGGGCACCAAACGCCGCCGGATGCTTTTTGAAGCCTATTTGTCAGGCAGCCCGGCAGTGGAAACGGCCATTTATCAATTTGTGCGGGATATGATAGCAACCCCCCGAAGCCGCCGCGGCAAAGCCCATCTGGCCTCCCATATTCAAATCGAAAAATTGGCGCAGAAGGCGCGCCGCGAGGCCCACCGCATGAAGGGCTTTATTCGATTTGAGCAAACCGGCGACGATCAATACCTTGCCATGTTTGCACCGCAGTATGACGTTCTACCGCTGGTTCGGCGCCATTTTGAAATGCGTTTTGGTGACCAGAGCTGGATCATATACGACACGCTCAGAAACTACGGATTATGCTACGACCGGCATCAAACGCACGAGCTGCGCGTGGATATCGCCGATGTGGCGACCGCTCGTAAAAACGAACCCTTCAAAGAACAGTTCTGTCAAACCCTGTGGCAACGTTATTATGATGCGATCAATATCGCGCAGCGCGACAATCCCAGGCTACACCTGCGCCAGCTGCCGCGCCGCTTCTGGCAATTTCTTCCGGAAAAGCAGGCCCAAAGCATCTTTTTTCAAGCGTTTATTGTCGGGACCGGCCACACCACTTAAAGCTCTCAGCCATCTGAGCGGCGTCATAAAATCCAAAAACGGTTGTCAGGTGCTGTACCCGTGGTTACCATCAAGACTCAATTGAAAAACTGCGAAATTAGGAATCACGGAGGATAAACATGGATTTACAGTTGAAAAATAAAATGGCTCTGGTTAGCGGCAGCACGGCCGGTATCGGTTACGCCATTGCAAAAGCGCTTGCCGCCGAAGGCGCCAACGTTATTGTAAACGGCCGTAAGCAGGCGTCTGTGGACGATGCCATCGGGAAATTATCCGCCGGCGCGGCCGGTGAACTCATCGGTTTTGCCGGCGATCTATCCAGGGCGGACGTTGCCGGGCAGCTGGCGCAGGCCCATCCCGGGGTAGAGATATTGGTGAATAACCTGGGCATTTTTGAGCCGGTTGCCTTTGAGGATATATCAGACGATGACTGGCGGCGGTTTTATGAAGTCAATGTGCTCAGCGGCGTGCGCCTCAGCCGTCTGTACTTGCCGCAGATGCAAAAGCACAACTGGGGTCGCATTGTTTTTATCGCCAGTGAAAGCGCTGTGCAGATCCCTGCCGAGATGATTCACTACGGCATGACCAAAACCGCTCAGATTGCCGTTGCGCGCGGTCTGGCTGAGCTGACCGCCGGGACCGGCATTACCGTCAACAGCGTGCTGCCGGGACCGACCAAATCCCGCGGAGTCGGTGACTTTGTTGAGGAACTGGCGCAGCAGGAAGGCAAATCCTTTGCGGAGTTCGAGAAGGAATTCTTCGAGAAGGTAAGGCCCACATCCCTGATCAAGCGCTTTGCAACACCCGATGAGGTCGCCGCCCTTGTGGCTTACATAGCCAGTCCGCTGGCATCGGCAACCACCGGCGCGGCCCTGCGGGTAGACGGCGGCACCATAAAAAGTGCTTTCTGATCATAAAAGCGGGTTCAATACAAAAAATGAAGCCCTCCGCATGACCGGAGTTTTTCACTTTTTTAACCTCATCCTGTCTGTATTCATTTTGACAGCGGCTGGCACAGCTCGATGGTAATGTCTTCCGGGCCTCTGAAAAAGGCGATTTTCATCCCGGGGATTTCCGTGGGCGGCATGAAAAAAGAATAGCCCCGCGCCGTGAGATCCGCATAGGCCTTTTCGACATCATCCACCTCCAGGCCGATATGATCAAAGCCGTAGGTCGATTGGGAAGCATCTCCTACCATCTGTTCGTCTTTCCGGGCTACCCTGAGGTTAATGGTGGTGCCATCGAGCTCAAGTGAGGCCCCGTCGGCGGTGCCGAATTTTCGATGATCGATCAGCCTGGCTGCCAGCACTTCGGTGAAAAAGCGTATCATTTTTTCAAGATCTTTGCAGATGATATGAACATGGTGAAAGCGATAGGTCATAAGATACCTCCGAAAGAAAACCATCAATAGATTGAATAACAAGCTTCACGAAATAACCAGTGAAGGCGGGCATCATTTTATATAATTTTATCGGGTTCGTAATCAACCCAAAAGAGAATGAGTTAAATCCCAGGATATGCAAACCAGCCCACACAAGCGCGCTACCAAAATGCTGACACACGGACAACGCCGGTTCTTCGGTTTGCTCATGGGCCTGATTCTTCTGCTCGTGCTGGCAGGGGCGGCGTCCATTCCGTTTTTTTTTGAGTCATCTTCTATTCTTTACAAATTCAGCTTTGACCGGATCCTTTTGCGCACCGGCCAGGTGATAGGCTTGGTTGCGGGCTGCCTGGTATTGATTCAAGTTGTCCTGGCTGCACGCATCAGAAGCCTTGACCGAATTTTTGGTCTGGACCGGCTGTTCACCTATCATCGTCTCAGCGGGACCATCATAGCTGTTCTGGTAATTTTACACCCGCTGGCCATATTTATTTCAGACGACCGGTTCTTCATCAGGATTCAATGGCGCTACTGGCCGGAATTTGTCGGCCTGTTTCTGATGGCGCTGATTGTCATCATGGTCGTTATCAGCCATTGGAGAGTGAAGCTGCGGCTTGCCTTTCATCGCTGGTGGCCGCTTCACCGCTCGGTTGCCATATTGGCGATTGTTGCACTCGGGATTCATGCATTGTCCGTCAGTGATATCTTTGATCAACAGCTGCCATGGATTCTGGTGATAGTGGCCCTGATCCTGTGTGGGCTTGTCTTTTTGTGGATTCGAACCCGCTCCTTGCGGAGCCGGCGGAGGCCTTTGCGGGTTTCAGCAGTCGAACCGGCCGGAGCGGATGCGGTCGGTCTGGAGGTCGTCGCAGATGGCGCCCGTTTGCCGGCCTACCAACCGGGGCAATTCGGATTTATCACCGTTTCGTCTAACCGTGTTTCAGGCGAGGAGCACCCCTTTACCATTGCTTCCAGCCCATTGGAACCTGATGCCCTTGAATTTGTAATACGCACCACCGGTGACTGGACGGCTCAATTTAAAGATCTTCAGCCGGGTGGCAGAGTCTGTTTCGATGGGCCTTATGGGCTGTTCAGTCATCTGCGGATTTCCAAAACCGATGAAATGATCATGATCGCCGGCGGCATCGGTATCACCCCACTGTTGAGCATGCTGCGCTATATGGCCGGCTGCAAGGACCAGCGTAAAATTTCGCTGATCTGGAGCAATAAAAACCCCGATCATATTATCTTGCCGAAAGCGTTTGAAGATTTGGCAGCGCAATTAAAAGGGCTGCACGTTGTGCATGTGATGACCCGGGCTCCTGAATACAGTGGCGAAAAGGGTCGGTTGGACCGGCCGAAGCTAAAAAGGCTGCTTTCTGATTGCAGTCGCTCTGCGGCTGTTTTTGTATGCGGCCCCGATCAAATGACGAAAGATATTCATGCCTCACTGTTGTCGCTGGGGTTTCAGCAGAAAATGATCTTCATTGAACGTTTCAGCTTATAGTGACCGGATCGTTGACATCTGGTGTCGCGTTCTTATCTCTTTTTCGATGTTTCAAATTTTGACAAAATGATCCACATCCAAACGGATGGCTGCACTCAGGATCGATGCGCTTGCCCAAGGCACATCTTTTTTAAGCGCTCAAGTGAATTCGGACAACAGGAGAAAAATAATGAAAAAGAAATTCCATATATGTGTTCTGGTTTTGGCAACACTTGTGACGGTCAGTTTTGCCCATGCTGACGCCCAGAAATGGGAAATCGATAAAGCCCATTCCAACGTCTATTTTGATGTGAGACACACCTATGCCACCGTCAGGGGGCAATTTGAGGAATTTTCGGGAACGCTGAATTTTGATCCGGACCGCATGCAGATGAGCAGCGTTACCATTGAGGTCAGTACCAAAAGCGTCAATACGGGTATCGCCAACCGGGATAATCATCTGCGCTCAGCAGAATTTTTTGACGTAAACAAATACCCGGCGATGACGTTTCAATCCACCGGCGTCAAAAAAAATGAAGGAAACCAATACACACTGGAGGGAAATTTCACCATCAAAGGGAACACCCGGAAAGTGGCTGTGCCCTTCATCTATTTTGGCTCACGGGAAAATCCGCTAAAGAAGGGACAATTGGTTGCCGGCTTTGAAACCCGCTTTTCCATTAATCGTCTGGATTATCAAGTGGGTCCGGGAAAATACCTTGAGATGGGCGTTATCGGAAACCAGGTCGACATTTTAATTACACTGGAAGTCGTTAGACCCAAATAAACCATGTAAAAGGACATTAAAATTTAAAAAAATGCATCTTATCCAGTTCAAGTACCACCCAGGTCAAAATTGCCAACCAAGCAATGAATACTATGAATCTGTATAGTTTTATGATCCTATATACCTCCGACCGACAACACGCCTTTGGAAAGATCGGCCTAGTTGTTCAAACAGGCAAATTGAACCGCTTGCGGCCTGATGGTTAAATCCTTTCCATTGGGCCGTGTCTTAAAAATAACGTTTTGAGCCACGCGTTCCCGCCCCAACGCTTGATCCACTACCGCAGCCAAATGATTTTTTAGCACACTATAGGAAAAATGCTGTCTGGCGATTTCATAATTATGGTCCACCATATCTGCAGATCGACGGGGCGATTCCAGAATATCTCTGACCGCCTGCACGGTTTCTGCTGTCAGGCTTGCGTCAATGGTGACCAGATCGAACCCCTTGGGTTCGATATCGCTGACAAAGGTGGCGTAGCGGTTTACCAGCAGCGGCTTTTTAAAATAAACGGCCTCCAATAACGCATTGCCAAAACCCTCGTAAAGGCTGGGAAAGGTCACAAAGTCGGCATGGTTGTAAACATTCCAAAGGGAATTACCATTCAAGCTCTGCTTCGCATGTTGCCAGGGGCTTGCAATGGGCCTTTGAGCAAGGCGCAGATCGACGCCGTTATCGAGGGCATAATTTTTTATCCAGCCTGCATATTCCCAGCCCTCGTCGCCGGCCTCATGAGAGATGAGCAATTTGTACTGCGAACCTTCCAGACCTTTGACCAGGTCAACGGCATGCTCAATACCTTTGCGCTGTATGATGCGGGTGGGTTGCAGGATCGTTTTTTGGTCCGGTTTCAAACCGAATGATGCCAGAAAATCCTTCAAGCCGCCATGGTGGGTCGGCGGCGGATTATCGAAATCGAGCACATTGGGGATGATGGTTGATTCTATATTGCACCGGAGCAATAGGTCATTGTGCGCTATTGAATTAATAACCACATGCTGGATACTGGGAGATTTGGGCGGGAAATATTGATGCAGATACTCTGCGGCGGCATTGGCCTGCAAACGGTTTCGTTCCCAGTAAAAATCATGGTGATGGGCGACGGTGGGCATCTGTGTTTCTGAAATTAATTCCGCCAGAGCCAGGCCGAACGGAATATTTAAGGGAATGGCCAAGGCATTTTCAACAATCAATAGGTCGATTTGAAAATATACAATGAAATCCCGCAGCCGGGCCTTTAAAATCCTTTTTAAATTTTCGATCGATTCGGTGACCGAAGCCGTTTTGCTTGTCTTTCCGAAAACCTGCCGGTTTATCCACAGATTGTAAGGATGCTTAAAATGGGCTTCATAGGCCAGATAGCTTTTGTCCGGATCCTTATCCAGCTCGCCGGCAAACCAAAAACAGTTGTACCCCACGCTTTCCAGCACATCCGCCCACTTACCGGCTTCCAGAGAAACCCCGTCCAATCCCGCAAAACGCGTCGAAACAAAACCAATATTCTTAACCATTTCCTTATTTCCTCCGACCCATTTTTTTTGTTGTCCGGCACCAGACCAGATGTCAGGCCCGGAATTGATGCGCATACCCGTGAAACGGATTTTGGCTTTCCACACTAATGGTTGACAGTGAAACAATTGGCGGGATTATTGGCGCTAAAGCTGCGGTATAATGTGGGAATTCCTCAGGGGTAAAATTTGTGGAAAAAGCCGAATCACCCCCCTGGCGCATTAAGGCTGCAAATATCATGCTAAAACGCTTTATTTAGATAAAAAAAATAAAATAATAAATACAGGCAGTTAGATAAAGGCAGGGCTCATCTGATCACGAGATGCGGAAGGGGCTTGCCCGGAATTCGGTAATTTATGCCACAGCTCCTCCGCCACACTTTGTTCAGAAAAATCTTAAGTTAATTTCGGTCCTACCGATATCCATGATTGAGTATTGTTTCACGATGGTGCGACGTACTCACACGATCGGGGTGGTTCTTAGGAGCCACCCCGAAACTGTTTTTAAACCTAATCATAAAAATGCATCTAACGCCCAAGTCCAGCGTTATCCAGGATAAACGGATTACACATCTATTTTTAAGATTAGGTTATGAGTAATGCTGAAACTAAAGTCGATCGTTCTCCAGCCGATAATTAAAACGGTCCTGCCATGACCACCCACTTATAAGCTCATGGCATGGTTGCCGGGGGTGGCCCCTGAGGTGGGAGGCCACCCCGAAACAACCGCTTTAACTTTTATTTAGACACCTCAAGCCAACTGAAAGCACACCAGCGCAACATTTGCATTAAATAGCATCAATTCTTTCTAACTCATTAAAATTATAATTATTTTATTGTTGATATATACCACGTTGTGGTAGAAAATACTTTCTACTTGGATGCCGTCCGAATATAGTGCCACCAGCGCCCCCGTTTGATCATTAGCGTCTCAACACCTCGTGAAACGGTAACCTATTATCCATAGCGTGTGAAAACTCTCCACGGCGTGTTTTTGTGGTCAACTTGAAAGGAGGCCGGCATGCCTCTTACTCTTATCAGTCACGATTTTCTTCGCGAAACCATTCAAAATGAAATCCCGCTTGCCGAAGGATTTGATGATCTCTCAAAGGCCTTGGTTGATATCGCCTTTTGCCGCTGATTCATGACCGCTGGGATCCACCTTAGCTGACTGCTCAAGGATTGACATCGGAAAAGATCATGCCTATGAATAGGTCCGTGGATTATTCATTGCTGATGAGAATCGAGGATTGCCGCTGCGGAGGTCCTGAATGCCAAAACCCAAACACGCCATGGAAATTTTTCAGCTACTGGACAAATCCAACTGCCGGGAGTGCGGTGAAAAGACATGCCTGGCATTTGCCGGCGCTGTTTTTCAGGGCAAACGCAAGATCACCGATTGCCCCAAGCTAGACAGCCAGACCGTAGCGCGATTTTCGGGACCCGATGAAGGAATTGATAATACCTTTGTTGAGGGGGCCGACTTTTTAGAACAGCTTAAAACCGATATCGCCGCGGCCGATTTGGCCGAAGCTGCCCAGCGCGTGGGCGCTGATTTTGCAAATGGCAAGCTGACGCTTAAGGTACTGGGTAAAGATTTTAGCGTCGACGCCGAGGGCAACCTATATACCCAGATCCACATCAACCCGTGGGTAGCGGTACCGTTTCTGATTTACATATTGGCCGGCAAGGGGCTGCCGGTTACCGGCGACTGGGTCTCATTTCGCGAACTGAAAGACGGCAAAGAGCGCTACCCGCTTTTTCAAAAGCGCTGCGAAGCGGCAATGAAACGGGTGGCGGACACCTACACGGATCTATTTGACGACCTGGTCCATATTTTCAGCGCCCGGCAGGTGGCAAAACAATTTGAATCCGACATCTCGGTGGTGCTGCATCCGCTGCCGAAGGTACCCATGATGATCTGCTACTGGCGGCCTGAAGATGGGCTTGAGTCCAGTCTGAATGTATTTTTTGATGAAACTGCGGACCAAAATTTGAATACAGATGCGGTGTTCACCCTGGGGGTCGGGCTGGCGCAGATGTTCACCAAGCTGTCACACAGACACGGATTTGAAGAGGCCAGATCCATTCAATAAGCGGTAGCTCAGGCTTGAAAACGCTGGGTTGCTGGACAAAGCAAAAGCCCGCCGACATATGTCAGCGGGCTTTTGATGTCCGATATCATCTATTTCTTTCATGCAGTTGCCGCCTTTAACAGGTTCTGGGTCGTCAATTCCCGGGATTTCTTAAATTGGATGTATTAGGGAGCAACCTTCGTACCATTTGCGCATTAGGGGTCATATTCAGCTTAAATAACTGTATTTATTTGATAAATTTTTTTCGCAAAAAGATGGCGCTGTTCTATGAAATTACAAAAATATTATTATAAAATATATTAATAACAACTTTGTTGTTATTTACACGAAAATAGCAAATATGTATTTTTTATCGCCTCATCGATTCCGCTACTTACTGTGGGGGCAGTCAAGACTGAAAGGCCGAGGTCCCGATTTACAGACCCGCGATATGTCCGCATGCAGTCATCAGGTCCTCCCGTGTTTGCGATTTCGTCATTCAGTATTATCAATAGATATGCATGCCAAAATGGTTTTTTACATCTTAGCCGCGTGTTGGGTATGCGCCGGCTTAGCAACCACGGCCTGGGGTGAGCAAATGACGGGCAACATCAAGATGTTCATGTGCGGGGATGTGATGACCGGCAGGGGTATCGATCAGGTTTTACCCCATCCATCTGATCCGCTGATCCATGAGTCGTACCTTAAAAGTGCCATGGGATATGTCAAGCTGGCTGAAACGGCAAACGGTCCCATCCGAAAACCGGTCAGCTTTGGGTACATCTGGGGAGACGCGCTTGCGGAACTAAAGCGTGCGGATCCAGACATGCGGTTGATAAATCTTGAAACCAGCGTCACCGCAAGCAACGATTACTGGGAAGGCAAAGGCATCCACTACCGGATGAACCCGCAAAATGTCGCCGTTCTGACGGCAGCGGGCATTGACGTTTGTGCTCTGGCCAACAATCATGTTTTAGACTGGGGACATGCAGGCCTTTTGGAGACCCTGGCAACGTTACAAAAGATAAATATAAAAGCGACAGGTGCCGGTCCGAATGCAATTGCCGCTGGAGCACCGGCGGTGATCAGCATTGACAGTCGGCACAGAGTGGTTGTTTTTTCATTCGGACTGCCCAGCAGCGGCATTCCTTCAAGCTGGGCAGCGACACCAAACCGGCCAGGCGTCAACCTGTTGGGAGACTTGGGTGCCAAATTTGTGCGCCATATCCGGAAAAAAGTCCAGACCATAAAGCGCAGCGGCGATATGGCGGTGGCCTCCATTCACTGGGGCGGCAACTGGGGCTATGATATTCCCCGCAGACAGATAGAATTTGCTCATCGTCTGATCGATGACGGCGGTGTGG
>JASFNW010000163.1:0-11357 GCA_050116835.1 Desulfobacterales bacterium | reverse complement strand
AGCGCCCAGCGGCGCTGCTTTTTTCCGATTTCAAAAATGCATCTACCGCCGAATCATTTTTTCGATCTCCGCATATAACAGGGTGTTGGCGCCGGTTCCCTGGAAATCCGGCAAGATGCCCATTCTATTAATCAGAATCCGATCCGCTTTTTTATATTCGCGCAGCAAGCGAAGTGTAGACCACAGATTTAATTTGCCTCCTGCCCTTTGCATGGCTGCAGAAAGGTCGTGAAAACCGAACAAAAATCCGATGACCTTGTCTTTGTGAGTGATAATTTTGATCAGCCTGGGGCAGGTGAGCGCCTCTTTTTTCGTGGGTGCCGCTTGGATTTTGATCTGTTATTGACAGATCCTGTTTACAAAACTAGCGATTCAATAAATTCCAGCAGCTGGTTTAGATTCTGGCAGGGACGGACCTCGTCACAGTATTCCATATAGGTTCGCATTTCGCTGTCGCCCGTATACCAGAAATAGGGGGTCTCGGGATTCAACCAGATCACCCGACGGCTTCTGTCGCGCATTTCATCCAGGATGCCGGCTTCCGGATTGCCGTAGTTTGTCCGGCCGTCACCGATAATAATCAGGGTCGTTTTTTTATTGAGCAAATCCATGTGCCTGTTTTTAAACTGGCGAAACGTAATTCCGTAATCGGTCGCCGCATTGTATTCGATGTCGGCCTCCTTTAAAATTTTTTCAATGGCCGGGTTGATGTCAAAACCTTCGAAAACAGGGGTAACTTCATCCAGACCGGCCACAAATACGAAACTGTGCACCTGGGTAAAGCACTCCTGCAGTGAATAGAGCATATTCAACATGAATCGTGCCGCCGACCACACGGACCCAGAGACATCGCACAGCGCAACAATTTTGCTTTTTCGCAAGGGCCGATGGCGATAATACAATTGCATTGGGATCCCCTGATAGCCGGCAGCCCGTCGCAAAGTTTTTTTGATATCCAGCACTCCCCGATTCTGCTGTGCATAACGCCGACTGATGGTATCTTTAAGCTTGCGCACCAGTTGTTCGATCACCTCACGCATGGCCGCCACCTCTTTTTGAGTCAGCGACGCAAAGTGGATTTCTCCCAGATGGTCCAGCCGCTGTCGATAGGTGACGGTTTTATCAGCGCCGTTCGCATATATATGACGCTCCCGGGTTAATTGCCGGCGCGCAATGTCCAGTCGGCTTTTAAAAAGCGCATTTAAGTCGCGACGCATTTCCCAGTTCATCTGATCCCGATGATCGGCCAAAAATTGCGCCAAGGCTTCTTCTACCGCATTGAGCGCCAGCACGATTTCAAGACGCTGCGTCACCGCGCCCAGATTGGCTCCCGGTCCGCGGTTTTGATCATCGGGGTCGGATCCGATCTGCTGGAGCTGCTCGAAATATGGCAGCGGATTGCCGTCTAGAAAGTCCAGCACGGGTTGCATGTTCGGATGGTCTTCTTCCGCCGGTGCCAGCGCTTGCAAAATATCCTGGACCTGCTGAGCCAGCGGCTCGGAGTTCACAATCGAGGCATCCTGGCGCAACTCATGAAAGAACATCTGATACAGACGGTCGAAATGTCGCTGCTCCCGTCGACTTTTCGCAAAATTGGCACGCAAGACCGCGGCAAATTGCGGCTCTTCGGTGATATCGACCAGCTTTATTTGATTGAGACAATCGAGCACCTCAGAGGTGGCTATCCGCAAACCGGCGGTACGCGCGATACCAACGAATTTTAAAACCAGATTAACCATCAGAAAAAATGACTTGAGCTTATTTGTGGAATCAGATCATTTTGCTTATTTGCTCACGCAAAGCCGCCAAGCTCGCAAAGTTAGAAATGTTAACCTTTGATTCTTGGCGTCTTTGCGCCTTTGCGTGAGACCTAAAAGTTTTGATCGTCTCAGTCATTTTAGATCATTAGTTAGTTGATGATCTGAGACAGCTTGGCTTGAACCTGGTCCACATCGGCCTGATATTTGAGAATCACATTCAAAGTATCCCTGACCACATCCGGACTCAGGTCCTCTATTTGAAGCGCCATCAGCGATTGGGCCCAATCCAGGGTTTCTGAAACACAGGGTTTCTTTTTGAGGTCCAGATCCCGAATTTTATGGATTGCATCGATCAGCTTGCCGGCCAGTGCGGCTTCAATTCCGGGAATTTTGAGCCGAACGATTTTCATCTCCAGATCGCGATCCGGATAATCGATGTACAGATGGATGCAGCGCCGCTTGAGCGCGTCGCTCATATCGCGCGAGTCATTGGAGGTTAGAAATACAAAGGGAATATTGCGTGCCGAGCGGGTGCCCAGCTCTGGAATCGATACCTGAAAATCACTTAATACTTCTAACAGAAAGGCCTCGAATTCAGGATCCGATTTGTCGACTTCATCCACCAGCAGGACAACCGGCTGGACAGATGAAATCGCCTGCAGCAGCGGACGAGGCTGGATAAACCGTTCGGAGAAAAAGGCATCTTCCTGGTCGGCAATGCGATCCACCGCTTCGGTCAAACTGCGGGCGCCGGAAACCACATCATCAATTTTTTCTTTGACCATTTGCGTATACAGCAGCTGCTTGGCATACTCCCATTCATAGAGTGCTTTGGTTTCATCCAGCCCTTCGTAACATTGCAATCGAATCAGCTCGCGGCTCAGGCTGCGGGAAACCGCTTTGGAAAGTTCGGTTTTGCCCACCCCGGCGGGGCCTTCCACCAGCACCGGTTTCAGCGTGGCCTGAGCCAAAAAAACAACCGTCGCAATCGTTTTCGAACAGATGTAATCAGCCGATTCTAACGCAGCAGCCACATGTGCAACATCCTTAAATTTTTTTATCCTTTTACCCATTGAGTTTCACCGTGTTCCGTCGAGGGATTGCGCACAAAGTTTTAAGGCACGATAACATACCACAGGTGCAGTTTAAAGATAATATGCGTAAGAATTACAGTTCGTCAATTCGCTTTTATACCGCTTGTCATATCAATGTTCCGAAATGAAGGATGGTGGCATAAGTGTTTTAGCAAAAAACGTTCCGCAATCGGAACGTTTTTTTTTGACAACCACTATAAAGGGGTTCGCGATGGACCGCGAAGCAAATAAAGCTCACGATCACGGGCGGATTTGTCGTCTGCATTGATTTCTACTTGATATTGATGTAGTTCCAAATTATTTTGAACATTCACCTTATTGAATGCATGGTCTATCGAATTTGTTTTAATTGCAGACTGCCAGATTTGAACCAACAGAAAATAAGCTGACCATTCTATAACGCATCCATGACGGCAGGAGCCACCCAACATGACAAAACTAAAGCGCTACCATCTGAGAAATGAAATGCTGCTGGCCAACGTACTGGCAAATTTCATCGCGGTCGCTTTTTTCCAGGTGTTGATGTTTCGGGCCGAACCCGATCCGCCTGAGTACATCTGGCAAAACCCGGTGGTCGAAATGATTGATATCCTTTTTACGCCCGCTGCATTTATCTTTGTCTGGGTCATGACGCTGCGCTACGAGCGACCCATTCGAAAATATTTGGAGGCGCGTTTTGCCAATCAATCCGTATCGCAAGATTTAGAGGAAACCGCACGCCGCAAAGTCCTGAATGAACCTTATGTCCTGATTGGCCTGGATTTAAGCATGTGGCTACTGTCGGCCCTTGTTTACTCCTGCATGTGGTGGATATTGGATGTCGGTTCCTACTGGATCCATCGATCGGTGCTCGTGGGTTTGAGTACCGGCTTCATTACGGTTACGCTGGCATTCTTTCTGCTTGAGCATGTCTTACAGAAACGATTGGCGCCTTATTTTTTTCCGAAAGGAGAATTGTCGCGCATCCCGAAAACCTTGCGCATCAGAATACGCACCCGGCTGGTCGCCCTTCTTTTCGCTTGCAATTTGATTCCCCTATTTTCGATTTTGCATATCTTTTATCGAATCACCGGCACAGCAGACGATCCGGCAATCCAGCTGAATATTTTACGATCTGCCATTTTCATAAATACCTTCATTTTCGTCATTGCCGGATTATGTCTGACAGTGCTGGTTAGCCGAAATCTGACTCAGCCATTTGGTGAAATCATTCAAACCTTGCGGCAAATCAGAAACGGCCGCTTTGACAAAAAGGTGCGGGTTACCACCAATGATGAAATCGGCTATACCGGGGACGTCATCAATGAAATGACCGAGGGGCTTAAAGAACGTGAACGCCTGCAGCAGTCCTTGAATATTGCCATGGAAGTTCAGCAAAACCTGCTGCCTGCAGAAGACCCTCAATTAGAAGGCTTGGATATTGCGGGCACCAGCATCTATTGTGAAGAAACCGGAGGAGATTATTACGACTATATCATGAGCGGGCAGAATGGTCAGAAAAAGACCTGTGTGGTGGTGGGTGATGTCGCCGATCACGGGATCCCATCGGCATTGCTCATGACCACTGCGCGTGCTTTTCTGCGCCAGCGCACCTCGAGATCAGGTGAGTTGGATCAGGTGGTATCCGATGTGAACCGGCAGCTGACAAGGGATGTTGAAGATTCCGGGCGCTTTATGACGCTGTTCATCTGTGAGATCGACCGCGACCGTCAGATCATTCACTGGGTTAATGCCGGTCATGATCCGGCCCTGATATACGATCGTGCAAACGGCCAGTTTGAAGAACTGACCGGTAATGCGTTGCCATTGGGCGTAACTGAGCAGGCTGTTTACGAAAAATTTGATAAAAACATAAGCCCGGGCCAGATCATTATGATGGGCACCGACGGGATTTGGGAGGCGCAAAGCCCCGCGGGGGACATGTTTGGCAAAGCACGTTTTAAGGACATCATCCGCCGGAATGCCGATCGGCCGGCCAAGGAAATCACTCAAGCGGTAATTAAAGCTGTCGACCGCTTCTGCCACCCGCTGGCCAAAATGGATGATGTTACCTTGGTAGTTGCCAAAATAACTTAAAGAAGATAGCCTACAGACATTACTCGCCCTGACCGTTGCAGGAAGAGCAAGTTATTTACTGAAAGGAAGAGAAAAATGGAAAAACCGATTGGCAATTTTTGGCAACTTCGCATGACAGAGGTAAAGGCGGCTCTTGAAGCCAACAACTTTGATGTCTTTTTGGCGAAAAATGAAGCGGATGCGAATAAAATTGTATTAGAGGAACTGGTCCCCCGATTAAAACCCAGGACCGTATCCTGGGGTGGTTCGATGACCTTTACCGCATCGGGCCTCTACAGCCAGCTGAAGGCTCAGGCGGATCTCGAGGTCTGGGACACGTTCGACAAAAAAATTTCTGATGAAGAAAAAAAGCAACGACGACGGCAGGCGCTGCATGCCGATCTGTTCATCACCGGAACCAATGCCGTCACCGAAGCCGGTCAGCTGGTAAATCTGGATATGATCGGCAACCGAATTGCGGCGCTGACTTTCGGCCCCCGCTGGGTCATCATTTTGGTCGGACGCAATAAAATTGTGCCTGATCTGGAAGAAGCCATGTTGCGGGTGAAAAATTACGTCGCGCCGACCAACGCCATGCGACTGGACAAAAAAACGCCCTGTGTGAAGACATCTTATTGCCAGGAGTGCCAGAGCCCGGACCGGATTTGCAATACCTGGACCATCACCGAAAAAGCATTTCCTAAAGGCAGGGTAAAAATCGTTCTCATCAATCAAGATTTGGGACTTTAGGAGGGAGATATCATGAAAATAATGGTCGGATTTGACGGATCCAAAGTATCCGAAGCAGCGTTGGGGCTGGCCTCCGAGCATGCGCAGGCATTTGGCGCCCAAATTCTTCTGGTGCAATCCATGGTCGGCGGGCCGGATGTGCCCAAAAGAGAATTTGAAAATAGCGAGCGCGAGCTGGAATATCACAAAAATGAATTCAAAAAGAAAGACATTGTCTGCGAATCGCTGTTGTCGGTCAGAGGTCTGGAGCCCGGTGATGATCTGACCCGCCTGGCCAAAGAACACAAGGTGTCCGAAATCATCATGGGGGTCAGGCGCCGCTCGAAAGTCGGTAAACTCGTATTCGGCTCCACCGCCCAGTATGTGATACTGAATGCGCCTTGCCCGGTGGTAACCGTCAAGTAGATTAGAGCTCAACAGCAGAATCGTTTTGCACCCGCGAACGCTCATCACCGTTTGGTTCAAAAGGAATTCACATTGCCTGCGGAAACAGACCGAATTTGTGCTTGACATGAATTTGTTGGAGATTTAGGTTTTAACACTTCAAACAGCTTTCTCAAAAATAGTAGATCACGCTCAGGGGCAAGGCGAAAATTGATTCAAAAGTGGCGCATACACGATAGTATTCGAGCATTTTGAATCGGTTTTATGCACACCTTAATTTCCTTAAATATAGATGTGTAATCCATTTATCCTGGGTAACGCAGCCACTGAGCGTTAGATGCATTTTTGAGAAAGCTTTAAGTTGGGGTGGCTTCATTAGCCTGAGATCATACCCTTGGAACCTGATCTGGGTAATACCAGCGAAGGGAACGACACACAGAATCGCATACACACGAACAAGCCGTTTCCTGCTGGAAGCGGCTTATTTATTTGTTGTGATTGGTTTTCAAGTCGAATGAAGCCGGTCAATGCAAAATTTAAGATGTCGTCCCAGAAATAATTGACAAAATGATTTCCGGTCATGTGTGGCGACTTGGGCCCAGCCAACTTCTGCGTCAAATGGGTTCTGAAAACGCTTTTAAAAATGAGCAAAAAAAGAGGTAAGCGATGAATAATTTAAACGAACAGGCCGCTCACAATCTGACGGCCGTCAGGGAGCAAAAACCGCTGATTCACAATATCACTAATTTTGTGGTCATGAATTATACGGCCAACGCCCTGCTGGCAATGGGGGCTTCACCGGTAATGGCCCACGCACAGAATGAAGTCGAGGACATGGTTTCGTTTGCCGGTGCGCTGGTGCTCAATATCGGCACATTAACCGATGATTGGATTGCTGCGATGATAAAGGCCGGCCGGAAGGCCACCGAACAGCAAACACCGATTATTCTCGATCCGGTTGGATCCGGCGCCACGCCGCTACGCACAAATTCGGCTAAGAAAATTATCGATGCTGCCAGAATCAGTGTCATCCGCGGCAATGCTTCGGAAATTCTGTCGCTGCGGCATGACGATTCTAAAACAAAAGGGGTGGATTCAATTCACTCGGTCGAAGAAGCCGCCGACGCGGCAACGGTTTTAGCCGAGGAACTCAATACCACTCTGGCCATTACCGGAGCTGTGGATCTGGTCACCGACGGCAGCCGCATGCTGCGCGTGGCAAACGGACACCCTCTGATGGGGTATGTCACCGGCACCGGCTGCACGGCCACCGTGGTGATCGGAGCATTTTTGGCTGTCGATGATGATCCACTCAGCGCCACGGCAACAGCGCTGGCCTATTTTGGCCTGGCCGGCGAAGTCGCCGGCCGCCATGCTGACGCTCCGGGAAGCTTTATGATCCAGATGATCGATGCCCTGTATACCATTACGCCACAGGATCTTCAAAACGGCGCGAAGATAGAGGAAGCTCGTTAAGGCCGCCGGCCACTGGTTTTTGGCTGCTGGCTACTCGCTACTGGCTCCTGGCTTCTTGGCACGAGCTTCACATGATCAGGAAAAGTTTTGCTGGTACCAGACTTCAGATAAAAAGTATGATGGGCTGATATATGTCTGCATATTACCGGTCTACAGTAAAACCTCATCAATTATCAGTGCTCAGCCAGCTGCCAGTAGCCAGCAACCAGAGGCAAAAAAATCGGAGATAAGCCTGATGAAATTGCCAAATATTGATTATTCATTGTATCTGGTGACCGACCGGGGTTTGGCACGGGGCCGCTCAACTCTTGAGATCGTCACCGCTGCCATTAACGGCGGCGCCACCGTTGTGCAATTGCGTGAAAAAGACTGTTCAACCCTGGAGTATATCGAACAGGCCCTGAGCATTAAAGCATTTCTTAAAACACATCATATCCCGTTGATTATCAACGACCGGGTCGATGTCGCTCAGGCAATCCAAGCCGATGGCGTGCATCTTGGCCAAACGGATATGCCGCTGGAAATGGCCAAAGGTATTCTCGGCGATACGATGATCATCGGCATATCGGCCGAATCTATTGAAGACGCCATAACGGCCGAAAAAGGCGGGGCTGACTACCTGGGCGTCAGCCCTATTTATGCCACGCCCACCAAAACCGATACGGCCCCTGCCCTGGGGCTGGAAGGGTTAAAGGAAATTCGTAGGGCCGTCCGATTACCGATAGTGGGCATCGGTGGTTTAAATCAGGACAACGCGACTGAGGTCATTCGCAATGGTGCTGATGGTGTTGCGGTGGTGTCGGCGATTGTAGCCGCCGATAATCCCGAAATCGCAGCCCGCGAATTAAAGCAGGTGATAAGAGAGGCCCGACAGACATGAGCCTGAAAGAAATCGGTGAATTTGGTTTTATCAAAAAAATCAGCCGCGGCTGCTTGATTCGGCCGGATACGATTGTCAAAGCCATCGGTGATGATGCCGCTGCTTTTCGGAGCGACCCCGAAAAACTGACTCTGATCACAACGGATTTGCTGGTCGAGCGCATTCATTTTTTGCGGGAGGGCATTTCCGGCTTTGATCTGGGTTATAAGGCGCTGGCCGTCAACCTTAGCGATATCGCCGCCATGGGCGGCACCGCTCGGGAGGCATTTATCAGTATTGCCATTCCCGACGACTGTCAACTGGATTACCTGGATGATGTTTACAATGGCATCAAGGATCTGGCCGCCCGATACGACGTCAATGTGCTCGGCGGCGATACCACCCGCTCGAAGATTGATCTGATCATCAATATCGTTGTACAGGGCGATGTGCCGGAGACAGAGATTCTGTGCCGTGACGCCGCCCGTCCGGCGGATACTATCTTTACAACCGGATTTCTGGGCGACAGCAAGGCCGGTCTGCATCTGATACTCAATCAAATTACTGCCGACAGCCAAGAGTTTAAATCATTGCTCAAGGCGCATAATTCGCCGCAGCCGCATCTGCGGGAAGGCCGTTTTCTTGCCCGTCGAGCGGGGGTTCACGCTGCCATCGACACCAGCGACGGTTTGAGCTCCGATCTTGGCCACATTGCTGAAGAAAGCAAAGTGGGGGCGCGCCTGTACGCCGACAAGATTCCCATTTCACCGAGCCTGAAAGATTTTTGCGCGCGCTTTGATTTTGATCCCGTCGATTACGCCCTTTCCGGCGGCGAAGATTATACCCTGCTCTGCACGATAGCGCCGGACCGTGCAGAAGACATTGCGCAGGACTTTGAAAAAAAATTTAAGCGCACGCTGTTTGCTATCGGTGAGGTGACCGCAGATAAACAGCTCACCCTTATCGATCCGGACGGTAAAACCAAACCCATAACCTTGACAGGCTGGGATCATTTTAAGGCCAAAGAAAATGAATGAAGCTGCTCAAAATCAGAATCCACCCAAACAATATCGTAAGGTGCTGACCATTGCCGGCTCCGACAGCGGCGGCGGCGCCGGCATCCAGGCCGACCTGAAAACTTTTTCAGCTATTGGCTGTTACGGTATGTCGGTCATTACCGCCCTGACCGCCCAGAATACGCAGGGGGTTACCGGCATCCACCCCGTCCCCCCGGCCTTTGCGGTTGATCAACTGGACGCCGTTTTGAGCGATATCGGCGCCGATGCCGTCAAAATCGGGATGCTGTATTCGGCGGAGCTGATCGAGGCGGTGGCCGCAGGGCTCAAAAAACATCGCGTCCGGAAGATCGTACTCGATCCGGTTATGGTGGCTCAAAGCGGAGATAAGCTATTGCAGGACGACGCCGTTGAGGCCATCAAAACGGTTTTGATGCCGTTGGCCACGGTCGTGACCCCCAACCTGCCGGAGGCCGGGGTCCTTACCGGTCAGGCTATCCAGAGCCGAGAAGATGTTGAAAGCGCCGCCAGCGCATTGGCCGCCCACGGCAGCCGCAGCATCTTGATTAAAGGCGGGCACAGAGATGACCATGAAAGCAGCGACCTGCTGTACCTGACGGGCGAGAACCGCCGGGTGTGGTTGACGGCGGAGCGTGTTCAAACCGAAAACAACCATGGCACCGGCTGCACGCTCTCATCGGCGATTGCCGCTTATCTGGCTCTAGACCACGATATCGAACCGGCCGTACAAAAAGCCAAAGCCTACATGAACCGGGCCATCGCAGCCGGAGCCGCCTATAAGCTCGGCCACGGCCACGGCCCGGTGCATCATTTTTTTCATTGGTGGGTGTAGATATAAAAGAGAATTTTCTCTTTAGGACTTGTCGAGATATCTTCAATCCTGAAAACAAACGGCGGACCACAACATATTGTGTCCGCCATTTTTTAGCGGATATCGGTGAATATAGGTTAGGATAAGAAATCTAAAAAAATTGACTACAGTCAGCAGGATAGCTTTATAGCCGATTTATAAAATTCAGTGAAAGATTGAGTTTCGCTCCGCAATCTAAAATGATAAAGGTATATCTCCACCTTTCATCTAATTAAGCCCTTGATAGGATGCGCTTCCAGAGTGTTCTTAATTTTACGCCACCCTCAAATTCCATCTCTCCACTGTATGTTAGGATAAACGGAATAATTGGGAGGGTGAGTTTGATTTTGTGTCGCGTCTCCAATGAAGGATCTGCCAATATTTCAGAGACTTTATTTGCTTTCCTATATAATTGTTTCCGCTCCTGGAAATATTTTGACTTATTCAGATTTTGTATCTGTTGACCGGCAGTTTCAATCATCGTTTTCATATCGGCTACAGTTATTTTATCTTTATCAAGCGCTTCCAGTGCAGATAAGGTCTCTTTTACCTGATCCTGATCCAAATTTTCAAAAATTAGCGAGAGTCTTTCGATCTCGCCTGCGGAAAATTGTTTGGAAATATTATCTCTTGGAGATAAAATTCCCAATACAATATCAATGAATTTGTTGTCTTCAACTTCATGTTTCTCAATAAAAGCTTTGGCCTTGTAATCAGTTAACATGACGTTAACGTCAGCTTTTGTAACTTCCTCGGCACCTGATATAGCAATTGCTGGAATGTTTCGTAGAAATGCTTTTTTAACTAATCGCATACCGAGCTTCTCATTTTTCCCTTCTCTGTTTTTAAAACCTATATCAGAAATTAATAGGTGCCAGCTTTTAAGAGAATTTAATGCACCCAAAGCCTCAGGGAATGTTGTTACTGTTTGTTTCTCTACCCTGTTCGCCAATTTAGTAAATGCTTCATCGAGTAAATCATCCAAAAGCATTCTGTAGGAATCCTCATCTTCTACCACTAAAACGCGATGCATCATGGTCAATCTCCACTAAGTTTCAATTAAACAATTGTCCTTATCACCAACTGGTAATT
>JASFNW010000162.1:0-11631 GCA_050116835.1 Desulfobacterales bacterium | reverse complement strand
CCTTGAATCCCTGGAGATGATCCTTTCTCTGGGCGCGCCGCTGCTAAAAGAACACAAAGATGATCTCAACAAACGACTGCCCGGTAGATTCTACGAACTGTACGGCCTGACCGAAGGGTTTGTCACCGTTCTTGATAAAGAAGATTATGCCGCCAAACCGGATTCTGTCGGGGTGCCGCCGCCATTTTTCGAAATGAAAATTTTAGACGAGAGCGGAAACGAGGTAGCGGTCGGTGAAGTCGGTGAAATTTGCGGCAAGGGCCCGATCCTGATGCCGGGGTATTACAAGCGCCCGGACCTGACCGAAGCCACCATTGTCGATGGCTGGCTGCATTCGGGAGACCTGGGTTACGTCGATGAGGACGGTTTTTTGTATCTGGTGGACCGCATGAAGGACATGATCATCTCGGGGGGCGTCAATGTCTACCCGCGGGACATTGAAGAAATCGCTGCCCAACACCCCGAGGTTCAGGAGGTTGCCGTACTGGGCATTCCGCATGAGAAATGGGGCGAAACGCCGCTGGCGGCCGTCATTTTGCACAAATCCGGCAGTATAACAGCCGCGGCGCTGCGGGAATGGATCAATGCGCGGGTGGGCGCCAAGTTCCAGCGGGTTCATGAGGTTGTCATCATGGAGGATTTTCCCCGCAACGTGGCCGGCAAAACCCTCAAACGCGTTATGCGTGAAAGCTATACATAATGTAATCTGCAAGCCCTTTTTAAATCATTGGAAATGCAATGAAAGTTGAAGTGGGACATGTTGAGACCTTTAAATGCAGATTTACACAGGAAGATTTTGACCGTTTTGCCAGGCTCACCGGCGACAATAATCCCATCCACGTTGATCCACAGTTCTCCGCTCGCACCCGTTTCGGCAGGACCGTGGCTCACGGGATGCTGCTGTACAGCACCATATGCCAGGGATTGAGCACACAATATCCGGGTCCCGGAACCCTGCAGATAAATCAAGATATGATGTTTCAGAGTCCAACTTACACGGACACAGAGATAACGGTAAGACTTGAAGTTGCCGATTTCCAGCCCGACAGGCAGCGGGTCGATATGAATACGCTGATTGGTCTTCCGGGCGGCAATCCGGCTTGCAAGGGGCGCACATCGATTCAATTGCCGGGATGGAAAGGCGGCTTTCCGGGAATTGAAGCAAGTATGGCGGCTGCCGGGGACTCAGAGGCGCAATCCCTCAAGCGACTGGAGATCGGCCAGAGCGCAGCTGCAACAAAGATTTTTACCGATGCGGATTTGACCGAATACGCCGATTTAACCCGGGACACGAATCCGCTGTTTCACGATGCAGCCTACTGCCGCCGACATGGGTTTAAAGACCGCATTATCCCCGGGCCATTGCTCAGCGGCATGTTTTCCGCTTTGTTGGGAACAAAATTGCCCGGCAGAGGAACCAACTGGTTGAAACAAAAATTGCATTTTCCGGCACCGGCTTACCGGGGTGATGAAATTACCGCAAGGGTTGACGTTGTGCGCTTGAGGCCGGAAAAAGATCTGGCGAATCTAAGCGGCACGTGCACCAGCTCAAGCGGCGAATGGGTTTGCCAGGCACAATCCCTGGTCCTCGTCAGGGATCTGGAGGAGTAAAGCGTATGAAGGTCATTGGAATCGCCGCAAGCTTGCGGGCCAGAAGCAACACGTTGCACTATGTCAAGACGGGCCTAACGGTCCTCAAGGAAGAGGGAATTCAGACAGAACTGATTTCGCTGCGGGGAAAAGAAATTAAGCCTTGTACCGGATGCTACGACTGCGTTAAGAAAAAAAAAGGTGTTTGCTCCATCAAAGGGGACGATTTCAACGACATATTTGCCAAAATGCGGAAAAGCGAGGGGTTGATCCTGGGATCTCCGGTTTATCTCAGTTCGGTCGTGCCCCAGATGATGGCCCTGCTGGCCCGGGCCACATTCGTGGCCTACTGGAGTGATAAATTCTTTGCCGGCAAAGTGGGGGGACCTATCACCGTGGCCCGCAGGGCCGGCCACAACGTGGCGTTTTCGCAGCTATTACTCTGGTTTTTCTTTAACGGTCTGATCGTGCCGGGCTCCACTTACTGGAACGTCGGTTTGGCCGGAGCCGGTGGTGCCCGGGATGCTGCCGATGACAGCGAGGGCCTTCAAACGGTCATCAATTTTGCCCACAATATGGCCGGATTGATGAAAAAACTGTTTGTCGCGTGACCGAGTTCTAACCGGCCGAAAGAGATTGCCACAAAGCGACACTTTTTGTCATTATTTTTCTTTGCGTCGTTGTGTCTTGGCGGCGAATATGTTGCCGTAAACTGCATTCAATTTTCATATAAAATGATCAGATCCCCAAAAAGGAGGATTTCGGTGCATGGAATCGGCTTTTGGCTGACCAAAAGGGCGCTTCTGTCCGGAGACAGGGAAGCCCTGGTGGATGGCGAACGACGGTTGACCTATCGCGAGCTGAACCGCCGGGTAAACCGGCTGGCTGGATCACTTCAGGCGCTGGGCCTTGCGCACGGCGACCGTTGCGCCATATTGGCTTACAACTGCCTGGAGTATGTCGAAGTGATTTTTGCGACCGCCAAATTGGGGCTGATTCTGGTGCCCTTGAACTGGCGGCTGTCACCGGCCGAGTTGGCGTTTAACTTTTCCGACAGCGGTAGCGAAACCCTGATTTTTGATGCTGAATTCGCCGAGGTTGTGGAGCAGTTGAAAACACAGGTGGATATCAAGCGGATGATCGTGCTGGGCAACAAGATGACACCCGGGGCCGAAGTGTACGAGGATCTGTTGACCGGCCAGTCGGATGATGAACCGACAGTCGATCAACCGGTCGGACTGGATACCGCCCACATTATCATGTACACCGCCGGCACGACCGGCCGACCCAAAGGTGCTGTTCTGAGCCAGGGCGCCAGCTTCTGGAATGCCATCAACCTTACGCTGGACATGAACTTCACCCCGGCTGATCGTAACCTTTCGGTGCTCCCGATGTTTCACATCGGAGGCATCGGGCTTTTCACCCTGCCCGTGCTGTATATGGGGGGAACGGTGGTTATTCAGCGCTCATTTGATCCGGCCGAAACGCTGCGTCTGCTCAAAAATGAGAATATCACTCTTTTTTTCGGGGTGGCGGCCGTTTTTCTGTTCCTGATTCAGCATCCTGATTTCAACGCCGGGGCTTTTGCCCGTGTGCGTGTGGTCATGAGCGGCGGCGCGCCGCTTCCCGTAAGTCTGGTACGGCAATACCACGAAGCCGGAATCGTGCTTCGGCAGGGCTTCGGCATGAGTGAAGCCGCTCCGAGTATTGCCACCTTGAGCAGGGGCCTGGCCCTCGAGAAGGCCGGTTCCATCGGCCGGGCGTTATTTCATGTCGAGGCCAGGGTTGTGGACGGCGAGATGAACGACCTGCCGATTGGTTCCGAGGGCGAGTTGGTGATCCGTGGCCCCAACCTGATGCAAGGTTACTGGAACCGGCCTGACGCCACAAAAGAGGCTTTTGAAGGGGGTTGGTTTCATACGGGTGATATTGCCCGCATGGACGCCGACAGCGACCTTTATATCGTAGATCGCAAGAAGGATATGTTTATTTCCGGCGGTGAAAATGTCTATCCGGCTGAAGTGGAAAATGCGATCTTTGAGCTGCCGCAGGTTGCCGAGACCGCGGTTATCGGGATCAAAGATGATAAATGGGGCGAGGCCGGGCTCGCCGTTGTGGCCCTCAAGCCTGAAGCGCAATTAAACGCGGACGGCGTCATTGCTTTCTTAAAGGATCGTTTGGCCAAGTACAAAGTTCCCAAACGAGTTATTTTCGTCGACCAGCTGCCGCGCAATGCGGCCGGCAAGGTGATCAAAAACAAATTGAGGGAGGAATATTCATAAGTCGTCGGGCTTTTTGCGAGCATACGCTGGGTAAAAGCAGACAATTCAATATTTAATCTTCAATTATTAAAGCAATATTAAGCTTCTGACGACATGCTGTCCGTATAAACTCCGAAATTGCTTAATTTGTTCGCGCTGTACATTAATCTGTCTATAATCATCAGAAAGGAGGCTTAAAATGAAAGGGAGAAAAACGCATTATTTACTGTTCTCGGTATTGTTGATTCTGGCGCTGCTGGCATCTCCGGCGATGTCGGCCGAGCCGATTAAAATCGGTATGGTTCAAGGATTGAGCGGTGCCTACGAAATATATGGCAAGGCGGAGGTCACCGGATTCAAGATGGGGCTGGAATATTTCACCAAGGGCACCAACCAGATCATCGGCCGGGATGTCGAGATCATCGCAGAGGATACCCAGCTTAAACCGGCCAGAGGAAAAATGCTGCTGACCAAACTTTACAGCGACGACAAGGTGGATCTCGCGGTGGGTCCCACCAGCAGCGGCGTGGCTCTGGCCTGCTTGCCCGTGGCCCAGGAATTCAAAAAGATCCTGATCGTCGAGCCTGCCGTGGCGGATTCCATCACCGGCAAAAGCTGGAATCGCTATATCTTTCGAACCGGTCGCAATTCAAGTCAGGATGCCATCTCCAATGCAGTCGCCATCGCCAAACCGGGCGTCAGCATCGCCACCATCGCTCAGGATTACGCTTTTGGCCGGGATGGGGTTGCCGCCTACAAGCGGGCAGCGGAGAAACTCGGTGCCAAGATTGTCCATGAGGAGTATGCCGACCCCAAAGCCACGGATTTTGCGGCGGCGATTCAGAAGGTCATCGGGGCACTCAAGGATAAACCGGAGCCCAAGTACGTCTTTGTAATTTGGGCCGGGAAAAACAGCCCGATGAACAAACTTCAGGAAAGCGGGCTGGATAAGTACGGCATCCAGATTACCAGTGGCGGCAACGTGCTGGCGGCGCTCAAGGCCTGGAAACCCCTCGAGGGGATGGTCGGTTCCATTTATTATTATTATGAGAATCCGAAAAATGAGGTCAATGACTGGCTGGTCGCCGAGCACATGAAGCGTTTCAACGAGCCCCCGGATTTTTTTACCTGTGGCGGCTTTGCCGCGGCCAGCGCTGTGGTCAAGGCCATCACAACGGCGGGCAGCACGGACACCGAAAAACTGATTGCGGCCATGGAAGGTATGGAGTTCATGACGCCTAAGGGCATGATGAAGTTCAGAAAAGAAGACCATCAAGCCCTGCAGGCCATGTTTGCCTTCAAACTGAAAGTCAAACCCGATGTCGAGTGGGCCATTCCTGAACTAACGCGGGTTATGAGCATGGAGGAGACGGCACCGCCAATTATGAATCAAAAATAGGCGCCGGCCCATCATACTCGAAACCAGGGCTAAACAGGCAATGTATCCGGGCGCATTCTAAAATTGATGGCGTTTCGGGGTGACGGCAAAATTTCCTCCCTGCCGGCGCTCCGACGCTTCATCGCACCCGGATTTTATGCTCCCGAACGTATTGTGCAACGATGTGCCGGATTCGTTTTAAAGACAATTTGGACCTTGCCAAATGAATGCACCGCAGACAGAACCCATCATTGAGACGAAGGGCCTGACCATTCGCTTCGGTGGACATGTGGCCGTCGATCATGTGAATTTTAAAATGGAGCCCTTTACGCTCAAGTCGATCATCGGCCCCAACGGGGCGGGCAAGACGACCTTTTTTAACATGCTGACGGGCCAGTACAAGCCGACCGAAGGACAGGTCTTTTTGAAGGGCCGGGATATTACCGGCCTGAGCCCGGCCGACAGAACCCGGCTGGGCATGGGGCGCTCTTTTCAACTGACCAATATTTTCCCGCTGTTATCGGTTCTGGAGAACGTACGTGTGGCCATTCAGTCCCGTGAAGGCTTTGGCTTGAATTTCTGGAAAAATTATCTTCATTTTTCAGATGCCGAGGATGAGGCTTACGAACTACTGCAAGCGGTCCTGCTGGATGAAAAGTGGAGCGCCACATCCGCCGAATTAACCCATGGGGAGAAGCGCAAACTGGAGATTGCCATCCTCCTGGCGCTCAAACCGGAAATTCTTTTTCTAGACGAGCCCACCGCGGGTATGGGCCAGGAGGAGGTGCCGGCCATACTGGAGATCCTCCAGCGCATCAAGGAAGCCCGTGACCGGACCCTGCTTCTGGTGGAACACAAGATGGACATGATCATGTCGCTTTCAGATACCATCATGGTTTTACAGGAGGGTCGCATCATCGCCGATGGTAAGCCCGAAGAGATCTACAGAAGTGAGGCCGTCCAGGAGGCCTATCTGGGAGGAGGGACGACCCGTGAGTGAGACCAAGACCATTTTGAAAACCGAGGCGATCCACACCTTCATCGGCCAGCACCATATCCTGCAAGGGATTTCCTTCGAGGCCAAGGCCGATGCGGTAACCGTTCTGATTGGCCGCAATGGTGCGGGCAAAAGCACGACCCTTAAAACAGTGATGGGGCTGCTCCCGGCGGCTGAAGGAAAAATTACCTTCAAAGGCGAAGAGATCCAATCCAGGAAACCTTACGACATCGCCCGGCTGGGGATCGGGTTCGTTCCTGAAAATATGGGAATCTTTTCCGACCTTACGGTGGAAGAGAACATGCAGGTGGCCATGCTGCGGGAAGATTCTGCGACCGCCGAAAGGCTGGAACGGGTCCTGGAGATGTTCACCGCCCTGCGGGATTTTTGGCGGGCCAAGGCCGGTATTCTCAGCGGCGGACAGAAGCAGATGCTTGCCATCGCGCGGGCCATCGTGAACGACACCGCCCTGCTGCTCATCGATGAGCCGACCAAGGGCCTGGCGCCCATTATCATTAACGCGCTCATCGATGCGATCAATCAGATAAAGCAGCACAGCGTGGTTGTCCTGGTTGAGCAAAACTTCTACATGGCCAGCAATGTGGGGGATCATTTTTATATCCTGGACGACGGCAAGGTCGTTCACAGCGGTGCCATGGAAACACTCGTCCAGGACGAGGAGATGCAAAGCAAATATCTGGGGATCTCTAAAGGCGAGACATCCCGCTTTTAACCAGATCGCCGGGCTCTTAAGTGCCTTGCACATGAAAACCTCAGACCCGTGTAAAATTCAGGAGATATAAGGGATGATGGAATGGCGCAGATATTAGTTAAACGTTGGGGATCAAAGCTGGCCATCGGCGGGGCTATCGTTCTCTACTTGCTTCCGCTCCTGGGTATGGACCTCAGTACCTATATGACCCTTACGATTGCAGGCCTGGCTATGGGGATGATGCTGTTTTTGGTGGCTTCCGGACTGAGTATCATTTTCGGCCTGATGGATGTGATCAATTTTGCCCATGGGGTTTGCTTTGCCTATGGGGCCTATGTGGCCTTTAGTGTCTTTAAGTATTTTAGCACCTGGGTAGCGGCGGATTCTGTCTTTCTGAACTTTGGGATCTTCTTCATTGCCATTGTCGCCGCTTTCATCGCTGTCGCTGCGGTGGGGATCGTTGTGGAAAGGGTGCTGGTCCGCCGGGTATACGGTTCTCATCTGTTTCAGATCCTGATTACCTTCGGTGGCATGGTTGTTCTGACGGAGCTGATCCGCATTATCTGGGGGCCGAACGACGAGGTGATGCCCAAGCCGGTATCGTTTGCCGGGAATTGGAACATCTTTGATGTCATTATTTTAAAGTATCCAATTTATGCCATTGCGCTGGGGTTAATCGTTTACGCTATCATACAGCTCATCTTAAAAAAGACCAAAGTCGGTAAAATCGTGCGGGCCGGGGTGGAGAACCCGGAAATGGTGCAGGCCATGGGCCATAATATCTTCCTTTTGTTTACGGGCGTTTTCGCGGTCGGGGCCGGGCTGGCCGCCATCGGCGGGTTGACCATGGCGATTTTCAACCTGCAGGTTTATCCGGACATGGGCGGGGCCTACCTGATCTTCGCCTTTATTATTGTCATTATCGGAGGGCTGGGAAGTGTCACCGGATCCCTGGTGGGAGCCCTGATCGTGGGCCTTTCATATAATTATGTGGCCTATTTGCTGCCCCCGCTGGCAGTCGGCGTCAACATCCTGATCATGGTCATTATCCTTTTGATCAAACCGACGGGTCTTTTCGCGGCCGGAAAATAACGAGGTCAAGCTATGGCAGAGCAGACACCGGTTCAGATTTTTCGCAGGCAGGAAAGACAGAAACAATACCGGAGCGGCGCCTTCTTTTTGAAGCTCGCCGTATTGCTCCTTTTTATTCTGGCGCCCTTTCTTTTTCCATCGTTCAAATCATTGGATCTGGCCTTAAAAATCATGATTTTTGCCGTTCTGGTCGCCAGTTTCGACATCCTGCTCGGCTACACAGGCATTCTGTCCTTCGGGCATGTCATGTTTTTCGGTATCGGGGCCTACAGTGTTGCCATGCTGATCGGCAAGTACGGCAACCCCTCCTATATCAATCTGGTTGTCGGATTTATCATTGCCCTGGGCATCACTACAGCGTTGGCCCTGATTGTCAGCTTTCTCTCGTTGCGGGTTAAGGCCATATTCTTTGCCATGGTAACCCTGGCAATTGCCGAGTTTGCCATCATCCTGGCAACCAAGTTGAGCGGCTTTACCGGCGGAGAGGACGGCATCATCATGAGCATGCCGGGAATCTTCAAGGTATCATTTAGTCTGGGAACATTTCTGGGGGTCGAGATTACCGGCCGGCTGGTTACCTATTATTTTATTCTTATCGTCTGCCTGGGGCTGTTTCTGCTCATGATCCGTTTTATCCATTCCCCGCTGGGACGTGTCATGCAGGCGATTCGCGACAATGAGCCCAGAGCCGAGGCCATCGGTTATAAGACGTTTATTGTCAAGAGTATTTCGATTTGCTTTGGTTGCCTGGTATCCACCATCCTGGGCGGGTTATACGCCATGTGGGTGGGATATGCGAACCCTGAATCGGTTCTGGGTATTCCGATTATGCTCGACGTTCTGTTGATGGAAATTGTCGGGGGGATGGGTACCCTGTATGGCGGCCTTGCCGGTGCGGTTTTCCTGGAATTTGCCCATGCCTTTTTGCCCGATCTTCAGAATTTTGCCAAAAGCCTTTTTCCGGGTGTCCATCTTCTGCACGCGGCATTGGAGCGCTGGCTTCTTATTTTTGGAATTTTGTTTATCCTGGTGGTTTTCTTCTTTCCCAAAGGGATTATCGGCTCGGTTCAGGACGTCATAGCACGGCGCAAAACGGCCCGCTCCTGAAAGATTGGAGCTGTCACCAGCGTTATGCCGTGGCGGGCATTTATTGTTCCGCATACCAGAGGGTGATCAACGGATCGGATACCGTGACTAAAGATCGGACTTCGAAATGTCGCCTGGCGGTTGCTCCAGGCAAACGGAGGTTCGAAAATAAGATGAAACTCACTCAAAAGTCTATTCGCCCCTTCTTATGGCTGGCCTTACTTTCTATCCTGCTACCGACATCTACCCACTTGATGGCGACCGAGCCCATCAAGATCGGTCTGATTCAGGGCCTGGGCGGGCCCTTGGATATTTACGCCGCACAGGAGGTTGCGGGCTTTGAGTTGGGCCTGGAATACGCGACCCAGGGCACGAATCAGATCATCGGAAAAGAGGTGATACTGATCATCGAAGAAACCCAGAGCAAACCGGAAAAAGGGGTGCTGCTCCTCACCAAGCTCTACCGAGAAGACCGGGTGGATCTGGCTGTCGGGCCTACCAGCAGTGCGGTGGCCCTGGCCTGTTTACCGGTGGCCAAAAGGTTCAAGAAGATCCTTATCGTCGAACCGGCTGTGGCAGATTCGATAACCGGTGCTCATTGGAATCGGTATGTCTTCAGGACCGGGCGCAATTCCGGACAGGATGCCGTCGCCAATGCAGCTGCTGTGGCCCGGCCGGGCGTCAGCATTGCCACCATCGCCCAGGACTATGCCTTTGGCCGGGACGGGATTGCCGCTTATAAGCGGGCGGCGGAAAACCTGGGGGCCAAGGTTGTGGACCAGGAGTTCATCGGCGGGTTTTGGGAAACGGGTTTCACCCCCCCGATTCAGCGGATGATCAACGCTTTGAAGCGTAACCCCGGTCCCAAATACATCTATGTCATCTGGGCCGGCATGGCGGGACCCTGGCCGGAATTGCTGGCCAGCGGGCTCGACCGTTATGGTATCCAGATCGCGACCGGCGGCAATATTTTGCCCGTCCTTAAAGGCTGGAAGCGCCTGGACGGAATGGTCGGTGCCACCTACTATTATTACGAATGTCCGCAAAATCCGGTCAATGACTGGCTGGTCAGGGAACATCTGCAGCGTTTCAAGGAACCGCCCGATTTCTTTACCTGCGGGGGGTTTGCCTCCGCCATGGCGGTGGTCGCAGGCATCCGGAAGGCGCAGAGCACAGACACGGAAAAGCTCATTGCGGCCATGGAGGGGATGGAATTCATGACACCCAAGGGGAAGATGATTTTTCGCAAAGAAGATCATCAGGCCCTTCAGGCCATGTTCTCATTCAGGCTTGAAGTCAAACCGGATGTGGAGTGGGCGGTTCCCGTGCTGGTTCGGGAATTATCCCCGCAGGAGACGGCACCACCCATTATGATCAAACCATAGCCACCAGGGTTATACAAAGATAGGTGACTGTTTTTCCTAATGCAGAAAGGAGAGTCAGCAGATGCTTTACGGCGACTGGATCGGCCGCTGGGGTCGAAGCTTTCCTGATAAGGAAGCTTTGGTGGATGTCATCGATGACCGCCGTTACACTTACGGCGAATTGAGCGATGATATCCTTCGCATGGCCGACTTTTTGGGTAACCACCTGGGCATCGACCCGGGCGACCGGGTGGCGGTGCTCGCATTCAATCGGGTGGAAACGATCAAGCTGTTTTTTGCACTGAGCCGTTTGGACGCCATTCTGGTTCCGCTGAACTTTCGACTGGCGCCGGCAGAATTCGTTTATTATCTGGAAGATGCCGCACCCAAAGCCATCTTTTTCGATCAGGCCCACCAGGAAAGTGTGGATGGCTTTAAAAACAAGGTCGATGTGAAACACTATGTCTGCTTTGACAAAGATGATACTGTCGGGCAGGCCCTGCCGAGCGTCTGGTCGGCGCTGTCTGCTGAACCGCCCCCTGAAATCGAGATTGGCCCGGACCATCCCCAGCTGATTATTTACACTTCCGGCACTACGGGTCTGCCCAAAGGCGTCATCCTGACCCATGGAATGCTCACCTGGAACGCCATCAATACCCATGTGGGCTGGGATTTGCGCTCGACAGACAGAACCATCCTGCATGCAGCCATGTTTTACACCGCCGGCTGGAATGTATACACCTTGCCGCTTTTCTCTTGCCGTGGCGTCAATATTCTGATCAAGAGCTTTGAAGCGGATTTAATCCTGGATCTGATCGAACGTGAAAAGGTGACGGTTTTTTTCGGTGTGCCCACCATGTTCCAAATGATGATGGATTCTGACAAATTTGCCGCGACGGATTTTTCAAGTATACGGTTTATGGTTTCGGGAGGCGCACCGCTGGGCCGGGACATTCTGGAAACCTTTAAAACGATGAAGTCGATTCGAATTTGGGAAGGTTACGGGCTAACTGAAGCCGGTCCTAATAACTTTCTGGCCAACGGCAAACTCGGATCGGTTGGTCATCCCATGCCGCATGTCGACGCACAGATCGTGGACTCCGAGGGGGATGCGGTGCCGGCCGGCGAAGAAGGGGAGATCTGGTTGCGTG
>JASFNW010000161.1:0-11690 GCA_050116835.1 Desulfobacterales bacterium | reverse complement strand
CATTCCCAAACTTTTAGGAGAGGTTTGATTCAATGATTGTTGCGGACAAAAAACCAATTGAGGAAATCATCGAATACCTCAAAGATCACAAGAACATCTTGGTGCTGGGCTGCAACGAATGCGTCACCGTTTGTGAGGCCGGCGGTAAAAAAGAGGTAAGTGTCTTGGCTTCGGCCCTAAGGATGCACGCCAGCAAAGAGGGCAAAGAGGTCAAGATTGACGAATTGACCCTCGAACGTCAATGTGATCGGGAGTATCTGGATGAAATCCGGGATTCGATCGACCAGTATGATGCCGTGGTCTCCCTTGCCTGTGGTGTCGGGGTTCAATTTACCGCTGAACAATACCAAGACAAGCCCGTCTATCCGGGCGTGAACACCTGTTTTATGGGTGCAACCGAAGAACGCGGTCTTTGGACCGAACGTTGCCAGGGGTGTGGACAGTGCATTCTGGCCACGACCGGGAGCATCTGCCCGGTGGCGCGCTGCGCCAAACGGTTGTTCAACGGCCCCTGCGGCGGTTCGACGACCGGCAAATGTGAAATTAACCCCGAAGTCGACTGCGCCTGGCAATTGATTGTCGACCGGCTCAAAGCTCTGGACCGGCTTGACGAGTATGAGAAACTATGCCCATTGAAGGACTGGTCGACGGACCGAGCCGGGGGACCCAGAAAAGTCGTAAGGGAGGATGTGCAGCAATGACAGCAAAGACACCAAGCAAACTGGAGAAAATTCTCAGGGAAGGGCACCTGGCCGTTACATCCGAGTGCGGTCCTCCCCGCGGCAGCAATAGCGACCACATCGTAGAGAAAGGCGAGTTGATCAAAGATCATGTCGATGCCATCAATATCACCGACAACCAGACGTCCATGACGCGTCTATGCAGCCTGGCTGCCTGTATTCGCCTGAAATTAATGGGTCTGGAACCGGTGCTGCAGATGGTTACACGCGATCGCAACCGTATCGCTCTGCAAAGCGACATTCTCGGCGCGGCCTCATTTGAGATCAACAACATTTTATGCCTGTCCGGCGATCATCAAAGTTTCGGAGACTGTCCCCAGGGCCAGAACGTCCATGATATCGACTCGATTCAGCTGATTCAGGCCGTGCGCCACATGCGTGACGAGGGCAAGTTTTTGGGCGGCGACGAACTGGATGGCAGGCCTCAGATGTTTGTAGGCGCCGCGGCCAACCCATTTGCCGATCCGTTTGAGATCCGGGTACCGCGTTTGGCCAAAAAGGTGGCGGCCGGGGTTGAATTCATACAGACCCAGTGCATTTACAACCTGGACAAATTCGAAGAGTGGATGAAGGGCGTGCGTGAGCGCGGGTTGCATGAAAAATGTTTTATCCTGGCAGGCTTGACGCCCATGAAGTCCGTGGGCATGGCCAAATACATGCAAAAACGCGTGCCAGGTATGGACGTGCCCGATGAGGTCATCAAACGCCTGCAGGGGGTTGAAAAAGGCAAGCAGGCCGATGAGGGCATTAAGATGTGCGTTGAGTCCATCCAGCGCCTGAAAGAATGTGAGGGAGTTGCCGGTTTCCATATTATGGCCATCGAGTGGGAAGAAAAGGTGCCCGAGATCGTTGAAGCCGCCGGTCTGCATCCGAGACCGAACGGCAACTGACATCCATAGATATCTGTCTGAACGAAAACCTTGCCTTGATAGTCATCGAGGCAGGGTTTTTTTATGGAACCCCTTACCAGACGGAAGGATTCCGCGTTGCGATTTAAAATCCAATTCGATTGGTGGCTTGTCGGTGTTTGTCTGGCCAGGACTTTTAATGGTCTGGTGTTCATGACCTATGCAGCCACCTTGCCGGTGTTACAGAAAGAGTGGGGAATGACGGCTGCCGCAGCCGGAACCATCGCCGGTGGATTTCAGCTCGGATATGCTGTGTCCTTGGTGATTTTTTCGTTTCTGGCGGACCGTTTTTGCCCCAAAAGACTTTATTTGGGATCGATGACGGCGTGTGCGGTTTGCGCACTCCTGTTCGCCGGATGGGCCCGAGATTATGTTTCGGGGCTGGTGCTTTACATGTTCACTGCACTTGCCATGGGTGGTAACTATACCACAGGTCTAATAATTATAGCCCATCGCTATCCAATTGAAAAACGGGGTCGTGCCATGGGCTTTTTTATCGCAAGCACTTCTTTGGGGTATGCGATATCTTTAATACTCAGCGGGGCTGCCATGCCGGCTGGCGGCTATAAATTGGCCTTCTGGCTCACCTGTTCAGGTCCGGCGGTGGGGGCAGTGTTGGCGTGGATAACCCTGTATCGGACCTTTGTGGGCAAACCCCTTCGTGCAAAAGGGCAACGCTTTGGCCGCGAGATTTTACGCAACCGGCCGGTAATGACGTTGATTGGCGGGTATACCGGACACAGCTGGGAAATTTTGGGCATGTGGGCCTGGACGCCCACTTTTCTGGCAGCTGTTTTGGCCGTCAGTGGATATGAGGGTATTCAGGCTGTAGGAAAAGGGGTGCATCTGACTGCGGGTCTTCACCTGATGGGCCTAACGGCTTCCTTTACGATGGGATGGCTTTCTGATCGATTGGGGCGAGCCCCATTGTTGGTGGGGCTTGCGGGTGTCAGCACTCTATGTTCCTTTTCCTTTGGCTGGACCATTGGATTGCCCTTTTCCATCGTTATCCTGGTGGGTACGGTTTACGCGTTTTCCGGACTGGGGGATTCGCCCATCTTGTCAGCAACGCTAACAGAATCGGTGAACGTATCCTACATGGGCGCCGCTTTCGGACTGCGTTCCGTTTTGGGATTTGGCGCCGGAGCCATTTCACCGGTCGTGCTGGGCGCGGTTCTGGACTTGACCAACCCGGGCATTACCGAAACCGGGGTATTTCGCAACTGGGGCTGGGCCTTCAGCGTTTTGGGCGTCGGCGGGCTGGGAGCCTGGCTTGCGGCCATTTACTTCGCTCTAACGCGTAAGAACCTTCGCGATATTCATACCTGAACATGCCGAAAAATCGAGTTACAGGTTACCGTCTTGCCCTGAGCTAAATTAATGAATTTGCTCAAGCGGCGGTTTACCTCCGGAGTTGATCTAGTCCGAAATATAAAGCTTGCTTATACGAGGTGACGCCATGAGGCGCATCGGGCGGTGTTTGCCGGCCAGCTGGCCGTTGCATACAAGGCCTGGTTTATTTTTGCTTGACTCATTACGAGTGCTTCTTTATAGTTTTTTGTTTGGCGTAGCAGGTTACCGTCAATTTGTTTTCCCGGAGGGAATCAACGATATGGTTTCAGCGGGATTCGATCGGTGTATTTATATTCGCTAAAAATTATTGAAAAGGAGATTTAAAAATGACGACAAGCGACGCGACGAAAAAAAAGCCTCTCTGGTTGTTAATCGAAGAGAACATTCTCGGGCTTGATTCGCAGGACCTCTCCGGGCAAAGCCTGGAAGCATCGACTCAACGGCTTGCGGGTGAATTGGACAATGCCGGGTACAATGTTTCGCATCACGGAGGCCATATGCTTCAACTGCGCTGGGCAATGAATGCAGCAAGCAACGTTGGAAGACCCCTCATGCAGGACGTCAACACAGCGCTTGAGTCACTGACACTGGAGGACGTGGCTGACCCCTATCATACTACCGATAAGCTCATCGGTGACATCGGACAGACATGGCCAGATCTCAAAAAATCTGAGCGCAGGGCGGATGTCATTAAGATGGTCGAGCAGACCAAACTCGATTTGCTGATTGCCAAGGCTAAAGATATGCCCGACGATGATGGCATCCGATTGCTCATAGAAGAGGAAGTGGCGCCCGAAGTGATCACGAGTGCATTAGAAATTACCGATGAGAAGCTGCAACAGGTAAACGCACAGATTGAAAAGGAACGCGCTGAGCGGGCCAGAGTCGCAAAACTGCTCGAGAAAGTAGAGGGCAAGTCCAATGAAGAAAAAGTGAAGCACCTCTTTGACAATGACGTCGCCGAAGAATTGATCATCGAGATGGCCCAGGTCGATCAAGACGTGATTAACGCCGTTAAACAGGCTATGGAGGAGGAGCTAAAGGAAAAACAAAGGCTGGAAGCAGAAGCTGCCGCCCGCAAAAAAGCGGAGGCTGAAGGTCCGGCGCTGGAAGATATCCCGTCCGATGAAATGCTCGATCACATCGAGGCCATTCGCGAAATCATGGAATTCAGCGATCAGGAAAAAGAAATCAGGGTTATGTGCGAGCAGAGCTCCATCCCCAAGGCGCTTGTGGACATCGCTGTTTCCGAGCCTGAAAAACTGGATGAGCTCGAAAAAAAGGCGGAGGGTTAGCCGGAACACCCGTCAACCGTGTGCGTTGCCGCTGCTGAAAAGGAGGGGATATCCCGCTGCCATCCAGTCGCTGTATATAAATCAAAAATGGTTTCTTTTTAATTTTTGTCCATGTCGGGCCAGCTTTTGGATGACGTGGAGGATGCCCCCTCCTTATGGGGCTCCTATCGATCCCACCAATTACGGTGTCATCGTTTTCAACCGAAAATCCGCAACAACCTTTCAGGGCTGAATATATGCTCATTTCTTATTCAGGCCCCAAAATATCGTCTGCCCTTAAATTTCCTTACTGTATAATCCTTTAGTTATTTGTAATTAATATAAAAATTGATTTCGGCGGTTTTGAAATTTGGGCTTGACAGCCGGCATCGACGTCTGATAAAAATGAATGAATATTCATTCATTTTTTTTTGAAAGGATCAACAGGTGAGAGCAGCTACCAAACGGGCCGAAAAGAATAACAAATATCACCAGATTCTCGAGGCGGCCGTCAAGGTTTTTGCCAGACAGGGATTTCATCAGTCAACGGTTGCCCAGATTGCCAAAGAAGCCGGCGTGGCTGACGGAACCATCTATCTGTATTTTAAAAATAAAGATGATGTCCTGGTCCAATTTTTTAGCCTTCGGACCAAACAGGTTTTTGAATCCTTTCGGGAAGCCGTCGATGGGGCTGAGACCAGCACCGAGAAACTGCACAATCTGGTGCACCGCCATCTGGCCGAGTTTCAGCGCGACAAAGACGGGGCGGTGGTCTACCAGGTTGAAACCCATCAGAACAGCCGTCTGGCTGAGGCCCAGATTCGAGAAATGTCCAAGATGTATCGAGATCTAATTTCAGAAATCATCGAACAGGGTCAACAGGAAGGCGCGATTCGCAAGGATCTATATGTCGGACTGGTCAAACGCTTTATCATTGGTGCAGTGGATGAAGTCATCAATACTTGGCTGCATGCCGAAGATGACTATGATCTGGTTTCCATGGCCGATCCGCTGGTCGAACTGTTTATCAAAGGAATCGAACAAAGAGAGCGTGTTACCAATTAGATATCATCGGATCACGTCATGTACCGATGAAAAAATCTTAAACAAGGAGATGAATAATGGCACAAACCATAGCCGATCGTCGTGATATTGATTTCGTTCTGCATGAACAGCTTCAGGTGGAAACTCTGAGCGAGCATGAGCGCTATGCGGAGTTCAATGAAAAAACCATTGATTTGATCGTATCTGAAGCCCGTAACCTGGCGGTCAAGGAGCTGTTACCGATCAATATTGACGGTGATCGTGAGGGCGCTAACTTTGATAATGGTCAAGTGACCCTTCCGCAATCCTTTCACAAGGCCTGGGAGCTGTTTAAAGAAGGTGAATGGATAGCCCTTTCCGATGATCCGAAATGGGGCGGACAGGGCATGCCGGTGAGCGTGTCGCTGGCCGTCAACGACCTTTTTATCGGCAGTAATTTTGCCTTTATGATGTATCCCGGACTGACCCACGGGGCTGGCAGGCTGATTCAAACATTTGGTACCGCCAAACAGAAAAAGCTCTATCTGAAGAAAATGTTTACCGGAGAATGGACCGGCACGATGCTGTTGACAGAACCCGAAGCCGGTTCCGATTTGGGCGCCTTGACGACCACGGCGGTTAAAAATGACGATGGCACCTATTCGATTACCGGGAACAAGATCTTTATCTCTTCGGGCGAACACGATCTGGCGGAAAACATCATTCACCCGGTGTTGGCGCGTATCGAAGGCGCACCAGCGGGCACCAAAGGGATCTCTTTGTTTCTGGTCCCCAAGATCTGGGTGAATGACGACGGCAGCCTGGGCGAGCCCAATGATGTCGTCTGCACGGGCATCGAGGATAAAATGGGCATTCACGGCAATTCAACCGCCTCCCTGTCTCTGGGCAGCAAAGGCAATTGTCGGGGAACTCTGCTGAGCGAGGAAAACAAAGGTATGCGGGCCATGTTCCAGATGATGAATGAAGCCCGGCTGCTGGTGGGGCTCCAGGGCCTGGCCTGTGCCAGCGCGACCTACCTGTACGCCGTTAACTACGCACGCGAGCGGGTCCAGGGTCGCCATCTTCTAAAAGTACAAGAAGACGACGCCCCCTCGGTGCCCATCATCGAACATCCGGATATCCGGCGTATGCTGTTGACCATGAAGGCCTATGTCGAAGGGATGCGCAGCCTGCTGTACTTTATCGGAAACTGCGAGGATAAATCTCGCCTGAGCACTGAAGAAGCCGATATAGCCAGATACCAGGGGTTGATTGATCTGCTGATTCCCATTGCCAAAGGATATGTCACCGACAAAGCCTTTGAAGTCTGCAGTCTGGGAGTTCAGGTTTATGGCGGTTACGGCTACATCAAAGAATATCCCATGGAACAGCTTCTGCGTGACTGCCGGATTACACAGATCTACGAAGGCACCAATGGCATTCAATCCATGGATCTTCTGGCTCGTAAGCTGGGCATGAATCAAGGCAAGCCCGTGATGGATCTGTTGGGCGAAATCCAGCAGACACTGGCTGCTGCAAAGGCCATTGCAAAACTGGAAGGCACTGCCGTCAAGATTGAGGCTGCCGTTAACAAGCTGGGCGAAGTGATGATGCACATCGGACAGGCAGCAATGTCAACGGAAACTCGCATGGGCGCTTTTGCCCACGCTTATTCTTTTATGGAAGTGTGCGGCGATGTCGTCCTTGCCTGGCTGTTGCTATGGCGGGCTACCCTGGCGGCGCAAAACCTGGAAAACGGCGCCCGCAAAAAGGATATCGCCTTTTATGAAGGTCAGATCAAAAGTGTCGAATTTTTTGTGCATTCGATTTTACCGGTGAGCACCGGTAAAATGAATGTGATTCTGGCCGCCAATACGGCTGCAATTGATATCTCCGAAGATGCCTTCGGGGGCAAGTAATACCGAGTTCCGGGTTCCCATAAACAGAAGACAGAAGACAGAGGACAGATGAACATGGGAATCTGTAACAAGGTGCAATTTTTACCGGTATCTGTCATCTGACTTCTGACCTCTGACATCTGCCCGGAACTATTGCCCGAAGCTGAAATTTTTGATATGCATGCTCCTTTGGTTTATAGTCATGCAGTCCTGTAATTTATAAGTAACTGAAATTACATAAGATACAAAAAAGGGGAAAACCGATACAATGGAATCTGCCTTGATTTCGCCGGCTGCTGCAACGATATTCGGCATTCCGACGAAGATTTTTTCCATCCTCATACCGGTTGTCGGTATCGCCATTTTTGCCTACATTATGTTTCGCCGGATCCGGCCGCTGCTCAAAGCAACGCCAGATGATCGGTTTTGCCGCATCGGACAACGGATTGGCCTGACAATCAAAATCTGGTTGGCCCAGTGGCGCCACCCCCGCTATCTGCTGGCCGGAATTATCCACATTCTAATTTTTGCGGGCTTTTTGATCCTGGGCGCGCGTTCGACCCAGCTGGTTATACTGGGTTTTTCAGAAAATTTTGTTTTGCCCGGATTCAGCGGGCTTTTCGGCCAGGTGTATAGCGTGCTAAAGGATTACGCCGCCACCTGGGTCTTGATCGCCTGTTTGATCGCCGCCGTGCGCAGGGGCATTTTTAAGCCCGCGCGCTATACGGTACCCTCCCGTTATGGAAAAGATCATACCGCCGAGGCCGTTTTTGTCCTGGGTTTGATTTCAACGCTGATGATCAGTGAAAGCTTATTTGAAGCCAGCCAGGTGGCTGCCGAGACTCAGAAGGGCCTGACGGGAGAATTTCCGGCACCGCTGAGCCTGGCCTGGTTCTTCAGCCATATGCTGAGCGGCTCTTCTCAAGCGGTCCTGCAAAATACGCATCTGATCACCTATTTCATTCATGATCTGACCTTTTTCTTTTTTCTGTGCTTTTTGCCGCTGGGCAAGCATTTCCATGTGATTACCTCTCTGTTCAACGTGTTTTTCATGCGCCTTGAAAAGGGTAATGTCAAGCCGGTGCGTTACGGAATTTCCGACGAGCATCTGGATGATCTGGATTCTTTTGGCGTCAGGGTCTTTGAAGATTTTACCTGGAAACACATCCTTGATTTTTATTCCTGTGCCGATTGCGGACGCTGCTCCGATCATTGCCCGGCGAATGCCGTCGGACGCCCGCTATCGCCGCGCTTCATCTCCATTAAGGGGCGCGATTATGCCTTCAAACATTATCCGCTGACCGGCGGCAACGGCGGTGAGGCCAAACCATTGATCGGTGATATATATGGTGAGGATGAAATCTGGTCATGCACCACCTGCGGGGCCTGCGAACAGGAATGTCCTTTAGGGATTGAATACATCGATAAGATGGTGGATTTACGTCGGGGTATGGTCGATGACGGCCTGGTACCCCAGTCCTTGCAAAAGCCGTTGGGCGCACTTGAAAAGCGCGGCAATCCCTGGGGTAAGATGGAAAGAAAGCGCGCAGATTGGACCAAGGCGCTTGCCGAAGGAGACGGTGTCAAAATCCTTGAGAAGGGTGCTGTGGCCGAAACGCTTTACTTTGTCGACAGCATTACCTCCTTTGACGACCGCATGCAGGAGATCGCTCGTTGTACCGCACAAATTTTGCATGCGGCCGGAATTGATTTCGGTATTCTTGGCAAAGCTGAAAAAGACAGCGGCCACGAAGCCAGGCGCTTCGGTGAAGAGATGCTGTATCAGGACTTGCGGGACCAAAACACGGAGGCCATCCTGAATTCGGGCGTGCAACGCATTGTGACCGCTGATCCGCATGCCTTCAATGCGCTGAAAAAGGACTACAGCGAGCTGCCGCCGGTGGAACATATCAGCCAAACGGTTGTGCGCCAGGTTCAATCCGGCAAGATTCAGCTCAAAGCGGTTGAAGATCCCTCCAAAATCTATGTCTACCATGATGCCTGCTATTTGGGCCGACATAACGATGTCTACGATGACCCGCGGAGTGCCATCGATTCGATTCCAGGAATCAAACGAGTTGAGATGACCGGCAACTGCCGGGATCGATCCTTTTGCTGCGGCGGCGGGGGGCTGATGCTCTTTTATGAGCCCGAGGAAGAACAGCGCATGGGCGTGCTGAGGGTGGAAATGGCTCAAAAATCAGGGGCCAATGTCATCGTGACCGCCTGTCCGTTTTGCCTGGTGAATATAGAAGACGCCATCAAGGTCAGCGGGTTGGAAGGACAGTTGGAGGCACTGGATCTCACTGAACTTATTAATCAGCACCTGCTTATCAGTTAAATGAAGCTGTTTTACCACGCTCTAGAGACTTGAAATCCGAAACACTAAGTCCGAAATGCGAAACAAACTCAAATAACTGAAATCCAAAATCCAAAACAATATGACCTTGAAGAGCGAGCAAATTGAATCTACAAAAATGCCAATAATGTTTTGATCATTGATTTTTTAAAATTAGAAATTGTTTCGGATTTCGATATTCGAATTTAGGATTTATTTTATTGAAACTGATATCTTGAATACTTCTTTTTTGTATTAATAATACTGGGAGGTGAAAATGGAAATCTTAGTTTGTGTTAAAAGGGTTCCGGACACTGCGGAAAACGAAATCGAAGTCAATCGGGACGGGTCGGACATCGAGCGCGATGATCTGGTGTACTCGGTCAACGAGTGGGACAATTATGCGGTCGAAGAAGCCATCCAAATCGTCGACAAAGTGGGCGGTGCCGTGACTGTGGTTTCCCTGGGGGACGAGGATTCCGAAGAAGTCGTGCGCAGAGAAATGGCCATGGGTGCCCATAACGGGATCCTGGCATCCGATGAGGCCTTTGAGGGATCGGACGGGAAAGGTGTCGCCGCGATATTAAAGTCGGTGGTCGAAAAGGGAAATTATGACCTGATCCTGACCGGCGCACAGGCTGACGATGGTGCCGGCCAGATCGGCGGCATGCTGGCAGCCATGCTGGGTGTTCCTTATGCCTCGGTTGTCAATTTTATCGAAGTTGTCGACGACAGCCAGCTTAAGGTCGGGCGGGAAATTGAGGGCGGCAATCAGGAAATGAACGAAATTGCGCTGCCCTGCGTATTGTCCATTCAGACCGGTATCAATGAGCCTCGATACGTTGGGATTCGCGGTATCCGCAAGGTCGCCTCAGTGGACATCCCGATCTGGGGAGCTTCCGAGCTGGGCCTTGACGGTTCCAGTGTGGGTAAATCCGGCGCTGCGGTCAAACGGGTTGATTATTTCGTTCCGGAGCTCGGCGAAGGCGCTGAAATTCTTGAAGGCAGCAGTGAGGAGATTGCCGAAAAGTTGATTGACCTATTAAAAGCCAAAGGAGGAATAAAATAATGGCCGCACAGGTTTTCGCATATATCGTACATAAGAATGGTGTTGCCGATGATACCGCTTTAGAACTTGTTTCCGCCGCCCGGAATATTTTTCCGGACGCATCCCCTATTGCTATTGCCACCGGTTCCGGTGCTGATCTGGATGCGGCATGCAATGATCTGTCCGCCTCATTTGCGGAGGTGTGGAAATTTGACCATGATGCACTGGCTTATCCGAATGCCGAAGCCATTCGAAAATTATTGGTGGCTGTGTTGCCTGCAGACGCTGTGGTGCTCGTGCCGCATGATACATTTGGAATGGATCTTGCGCCGGGACTTTCGGTCAAACTGGATTCAGTCTTTGTGTCCGATGCCGCTGGATTTGAGGGGATGGATGGGAACACCCTTAAAGTGATTCGTCAGGAGTACAGCGGTCAGGTCAGCACGCACTTGACAGCGGATATTTCCGCCGGTGCCGTTATCAATGTTCGTCCGGGCGTATTTGCGCCGGATGAAAGCAAATCAGCCGACGGTCAGGTGGTAGATAAATCGTCGGAAATCGGCGATCTATCCGTTGGTCGGCGATTTTTGCAAGTTGTGGAGGCCGAGGCCGGCGACGTGGATATTACCAAAGAAGACATTCTGGTTTCAATCGGCCGCGGCATCGAAGATCAGGATAATATCGAAATTGCCGAAGAACTGGCCGAGGCTGTGGGCGGCGTCGTATCCTGCTCCCGGCCGATCGTTGATGCCAAATGGCTCGAAAAGGCCCGTCAGGTGGGGACTTCGGGGCAGACGGTCAAGCCCAAAGTTTACCTGGCGCTGGGTATCAGCGGCTCTTTTCAGCACCTGGGCGGTATCAAGGGCAATCCCTACATTGTTGCGGTGAATAAAAATCCCAAAGCACCCATTTTTCAGGTCGCGGATGTCGGGGTTGTCGATGACCTTCTCGATTTTGTGCCGGTACTGACCGAAAAAATCCAAGAAGGCAAATGACCACTGCTCATATTTGAGAAATCGTTGTTTAGCCGTCTGCGCGAAGAATAACAGCAGACGGCTATTTTTTTCAGCTGTTTTATGCTATTCTTCGTGCGCATTTTTACATCCAC
>JASFNW010000160.1:0-11693 GCA_050116835.1 Desulfobacterales bacterium | reverse complement strand
TAACGCCGCAAGCCCAAAATAAGGGTATTTCACCGGTCCTGATGGTCACCGGATCGCCGAATTCCGGCTGATTTAGATCTTTGATGCCGATTTGTTCCGGGGAACCGATGTGAACCGGTGCACCGTGAGTCAGGTGAAACCGGGTGGTCACTTGCACCGCACGAATGGCTTGCCGGGGGGTCATCGGCCGCATGGTCACCACCAAAGGAGCTGAAAATGGGCCTGCCGGCCGGCAGGCAACCTGTGTAATATACATTGAGACGTTTTTATGTTCTTCCACGTTTCGAATCGGCAAACCGGCGGCCAGCATCGCATTTTCGAAAGAAAAACTGCATCCCAATAGAAAACTGACCATATCGTCTTCGAATATATCGGTGACGTCTTCGACTTCATTTTTGAGTTTTCCTTTTTCAAAAATACGATAGCGTGGCAGGTCCTTGCGCAAATCTGCACCAGGGGCAATCGAAGGTTCAAATTGCCCCGGTTCCAGTACATCCAGGATGGGGCAGGGTTTGGGATTGCGCTCGCAGAACAACAAAAAATGAAAAGCTTCGTTACGGGGCAGCATCACCAGATTGGCCTGCAGAAAACCTTTGGCAGCCCCACTGGTGGGTGCGGTCCATTCTTTGTTGCGGATAAGTTGGCGTAATTCTTTGGGTGAAATGTTGGGATTCATAGAATTTTCTGGCCTCCTGCTCTATGGCTGGTTTGGTGATATGAATAATCTCACGCAAAGACGCTAGGTTCGCAAATGAAGGTGATAAAATTCTAAAATTCTTTGCGTGAAAAAATCAGACAATTACGACCTCATCCGGGAACCGTCCGAATTGTTCTAATCCGTTTTCGGTCACCAGGTGCGTGTTTTCGACCCCGACCACACCTTTTTCGGGGAAAACGAGCTTGGGCTCCAGCGCCAGGGTCATATTTGCCTGAAGCGCTAATTTCTGACCGGCTGCCAGGAACGGGTACTCATCCAGCTCGACACCAAGTCCATGGCCGACAAACCGGATGCGCTCCTTGCCGACCCCCATAAAATGTTCTTCGTATGCCCTCGTGCGTGTCCACTCCAGGGCCAGATCGTAAATCGCGCCGCAGGGCACATTGGGTTTGGCTTCCTGTTTGATCAGATTTTGCAGCTCAATCATGGCGGCATGCGCCGCCATCAATTCATCCGGCAGTTCTCCGATTGAGAAAATGCGCGCATGGTCCGAATAATAACCGTTTAGGGCAAAGACATAATCGACCAGCACCGGTTCATGCGCTTGAATGGGGCGAAACCCCGGACCCTGGGCAACCGCCGGGCTGACTCCGGTGCCACCGGTGGGCGAAGACAGAAAACTGGGCACTGCGCCCGATGGCCCGGCCATCAGGTGCCCGTAAAACACCTCACTGCCCCACAGCCGCATGCGGACAACCCCCTGATGGCCCCGTTTGCGGGCTTCGGCTTCGACCAGACCGGCCAGCTCGAGCTCCGTCATCCCTTCACGCAACAAGGCGGGGACCTGTTCGGCCACCGCATCAGACAAACTGGCCGCCTGGCGGATCCTATCGATTTCATACGTCGATTTTAGTGCCCGCACTCGGCGAATCAGATGAGAAACATCGACCAGATGTTGGTCTGCAAATATTCGTTGATAATTCCGATACAGATTTACCGGTAATACATCGAGCTCCATGCCGATGGTTTGCGGTATGGTATAACCGTAGTCCCGTAGAATCTGCGGAATGGCCAGGGGCGATTCCAGGGGGACGATGCGGCTCAGAGCCGATTCTGCGATGGCGCGATCATAGTTTTTAAAAACCATTAAGATGGACTCGTCATCCAGCGGGACAAAAAGGTGTGCTTCCTGGATGGTGCCGCTGAAATAAAACAGATCTGCCCGCTGAACGAAGAGCGCTGCTGCGATGTCGTTTTCCTCAAGCTGGTTTTTGAGATTGGCGATGCGCTGGTCAATTTCGGATTTGGGGGTATTTTCGCGGGTATCGTACACAGGCGGATTCCTTTTTTGATGATGTGTTTTTAGGGGTTTCATTAAAATGAATAGGTACCGTTCCGGGTCACCTTCCAGCAGCGCACGAGATGGTCTGGAGCTGCTTTTACAAATTCAATCGGGTCGTGCTCACAACGCGCTTCTTTTAGCGGGCAACGATTCTGAAAACGGCAGCCGGCCGGCGGTTCCAACGTGTTACCGGGTTCATCCGCCATTGCCCTCACTTCCGAATCGGTGCTGCTCTCGGTATCCGGGATGGCAGACAGCAGCAGGTGGGTATAGGGGTGGACGGGGTGATCAAAGAGTGCATCGGCGGGCGCGTGCTCCATAATATGTCCCTTATACATCACCGCCACCTTGTCGCACAGATAACCGACCACATTCAAATCATGTGAGATAAACAGATAGCTCAGTTCCAACTGGTGCTGAAGATCTTTTAAAAGGTTAATAATCTGGGCCTGGATCGAGACGTCTAAGGCTGAAACCGGTTCGTCACAAATAATCAAAGCGGGCTCAACACTTAAGGCGCGCGCAATGCCAACGCGCTGGCGCTGGCCACCGCTGAACTCATGCGGAAAGCGGTCGCTGCTGGCCGGCGACATGCCAACCATCTTCAATAGCTTTTCTAGGCGCTGCTCCTGTTGAGAGCGACTGTGAATACCGGCGATCTTGAGACCCTCGATAATGGTCTGCCCGACGGTCATACGGGGATTCAAAGAGCCATAGGGATCCTGAAAAATGATTTGTATTTCTTTGCGCAGGGGCTTCATTTCTTTTTCATCGAGCTGGGTGATGTCCTGTCCGTTAAAAAGAATTTTTCCGTGATCGGCATCCAACAGCTTTAATATCAGACGAGCCACCGTTGTTTTGCCGCACCCGCTTTCACCCACCAGGCCCAGGGTTTTACCTTTTTCGATCTGGAAAGAGATACTTTCCACCGCCCGGACCCAGCCGGTGATTTTTTGAAAAAAGCCCCTGCGGATCGGAAAGTATTTTTTTAAGCTGTCTACCTGTAAAATGGTGTTGTTGTCTGAACCGGGCTCAGTCATATAATCATCGCGTCCATTTTATTCGAGTTGGATTTATTTCAATTGGAAACGAACCCCTTTTTACACCTCATTGTTGAAAATGACCGGGCAGCGGGCACGGTGACCGTCTTGATAATCACACATTTCCGGATACTGCTCACGGCAGCTTTGCTGAGCGCGTTGGCAACGCGGGTGAAACGGGCAGCCATCAGGCTTGTAGGCCGGGTTGGGGACCGTGCCCGGTATGCTGTACAGGCGCTGTCCCCTTTTTTGGCGATTGGGCAGTGATGCCAGCAGCGCCTGGGTATAGGGATGTTTGGGTGTCTTTAAGACCGCTTCTTTTTTACCTTGCTCGGCGATAATGCCTGCATACATGACACAGATGCGATCGGCAACTTTCGAGACCACTCCCAGATCGTGGGTAATATATAAAACTGACATGGAACGCATATTCTGGATGCTTTCCAGCAACCGTAAAATCTGTGCTTGCACGGTGACATCCAGCGCTGTGGTGGGTTCATCGGCGATGATCAGCTCCGGGTCGCAGGCCAGTGCCATGGCAATCATAACGCGCTGCCGCTGGCCGCCGCTCAATTGATGGGGGTAGTCTTTTAAACGTTGTGCGGGATCGGGAATGCCGACATCGTTTAAGAGCTGCTCGATGCGTCCGTCGACTTCTTTCTGGGGTGCCGTCTGGTGAATTTGAATGGCCTCGCCGATTTGATCGCCGATCGTAAAAACCGGATTCAAGGATGTCAGCGGTTCCTGAAATATCATTCCAATCTGGTTGCCGCGGATGTGCTGCATTGTGCTATCATCAAAATCCAGCAAATTTTGATCGCGAAATAAAATGCGGCCACCGACGATTTCGCCCGGCGGAATGGGAACAAGCCCCATGACGCTCAGCGCCGTGACGGTCTTGCCACACCCCGATTCGCCCACCAGGCAGACGGTTTCTTCGCGATCCAGGTCGAAACTAACGCCGTCCACCGCCCGGGCGATTTCATCCTCGCTGTGGAAGTAGACTTTCAACTCCTCCACCGAAAGCAATTTGTCTCCGTTTTCTTCCATGTCACGAATCAAATTACGCGTTTTATACGTGCGCGGCAAAATTCCTGATAACGAAACGGTCAGTTGTCCGCTGTCAATGGTCCGTAGCAGAAATCGGGATTAACCTGCGCTAACAACTGACAACGAACAACGGGCTACTAACGGATGATGTTTATCCATGAAGCTATATGTTGCTGTAAAAGATTATTGCCTTTCTCTGAGCTTGGGATTCATCACGTCTCGCAACCCCTCTCCGAAAAGATTAAATGACAGCACCACAACTAAGATGGCTATCCCCGGCACAAAGGTCAGCCAAGGGGCATCAAATATAAAGCGTTTGCCGTCCGATAAGATATTGCCCCAGGTGGCATGCGGCGGCGGCACGCCGAAACCGAGGAAACTCAGGCCGGCTTCGGTTAGAATGGCGGATGCAATACCGATCGTTGCCGACACCAGCACCGGTGCCACTGCATTGGGGATCATATGCCGGAAAATGATGCGAAAATCATTCAGTCCCAGTGCCCGGGCGGCGGCCACAAAGTCCTGTTCGCGCAGTGATAAAAATTCGGCGCGCACAAATCGCGTGGTGCCCATCCAACTGGTCAATCCAATAACGATCATAATATTATAAATGCTGGCGGGCAGCAGGGCGACCACTGTCAGGATCAAAAAAAAGCTGGGAAAGCACAGCATGATGTCGACAAAGCGCATAACGACCGTATCCACCGAAATCGTTTTAAAGTACCAAAAGCGCGTTGCGGCAGAGCGAGCTTTGCTTTTTGCCGCTTTTTTCATTTGAAGCGCAAAATATACACAAGCGGCACCGCAGATGATCATTACCGATCCGACCCAGATCAGCTTGCTGATCAGCAACAGCGCACCCATGATGAGCAAGGCTGCGGCCAACAGCTGCCCGACGCGAATATGGCGGTTGCCGTAATACCCGGCAATACCCCCTAAAAATATGCCGATCAGCACCGCTATACCGACCGCTACAAAACCAACCGTCAGCGAGACCCATGATCCCTGCAACATTCTGGCAAAGACATCGCGCCCCAGGTCATCGGTGCCGAAAATGTAGATGCCCAGTTTGGGGACCTCATGGGGCTGCAGACCTTCCAGGTTGGGCGCGGCCAGCGGCGGGCGCAATTTATCCTGCAAACGTACCAGGGCCGGATCTAAAATGGGGGTGTTGCCGCGCGTCAGCCCAAAGCCGACAATGGCCAGAGCGAAAAAAAGAATGAAAAAAACCATCCCGGCAATGGCCAGCCTGTTTTTCCGGAACAGGCGCCAGAACTCCTCCAGGCGCGTCCGTTTGGGCGCCAGCGGTTCCTGCAGCAGGTTATGGCTGTTTACGGTAGTCTCTTGCATCACAAGCGAATCCTGGGATCAACCACTAAATACAGCAGGTCAGAAATAAAGGTTCCGACCAGCACCAGCACCGCGGAGACAAAGTTAAGGGTTAGAATAATCGGGTAATCGCGCGCCAGAATGGCCTCATAGGCCATTCGGCCCATTCCGGGCCAGGCAAATATCGATTCGATGATGACCGATCCGCCGATCAGCCCTGGCAGGATCAGGCCGAACATGGTCACAAACGGTAGCAGGGCGTTGCGCAGGGCGTGCTTATAATGCACTTGATCGGGTGCCAGCCCTTTGGCTTTGGCCGTGCGTACATAATCCTGGCCTTCGACTTCGAGCATCTGGCTGCGCACGTAGCGCGACAAAACGGCGATGCCGGCGGTAGCCCCTAATAGTGACGGCAGCAACAGGTGCCAGATGCGGTCCATGGCCCGATTCAACCAAATGGTGTCGCCCATGCCGAACGTTTCCATACCGATGACCGGTACGTGAAAATAATTAACGACAAAAATGATCAGGATATAGGCGAAAAAAAATCCGGGAATCGATATCAGCAGATAAGAGAAAAAAGTGGAACTGCGGTCATAAATGCCACCTCTGAAAATGGCCGAGCGAATGCCCACCGGAAATGAAATCGTCCAGGTTAGAATCGTTCCGACAATAAACAGCGGTAGGCTGTTGAGAAACCGCTCCCATATCTTTTTAAAAACCGGCTGATTATCTTTCCAGGAGATGGTTTTACCGCTGAACAGGTCGCGATAAAAATACAGATATTGCTGGTAAAGCGGTTTGTCCAGATGAAATTCGGCGCGAAACCGTTCCACCATTTCGCGCGTGAATTTGGGATTCATGGGATCCACCTGGCTGGGTTCGCCGGGTGCCAGGTGGATGATTAAAAACGATACGATCGAAACAAAAAACAATGTTATGATCTTTTGGACAATACTGCGGCCGATAAATGAGATCATTTGCTCTACTGAAGTTTAAGGTTAACCTAAGGTGTAAATTCAGGTGCCTGTGCCATTTTGATCCAGCGGTTGAAATGAAACGTAAAATTACCCGTTTGGGTCGGGGTGATTTTTCGATATACGATATTTCCGTTTTGATCAGATTCTTTGATGACGATACGTTTGTCCAGAATGGCGGTCCATCGGCTGACAAACAAAAAGGTGTAGGGCTGTTCATATGCAATTATTTTATGCAGGCGATGGCAGTATTTGACCTGTTTGTCGTGATTATATTCCTGACGGATTTTAATGATCAAATCGTCGGCTTCTTTATTTTTGAAACCGACAAAATTCAGCTGGTTATAACCGGTCTGGCTGGAATGCCAGATTTGGTACAGATCGGGGTCGATTCCCATCGACCAGCCCAAAACCAGGGCGTCAAAATCCAGTTTGTTCACCCGTTCTTGAATAAAGACCGCCCATTCCACCAGGTCGGTGCGCACATCGATGCCGATTTGTTTCCATGAATCCTGGGCAACGGCCAATATGGCTTTGCGAATATCATTGCCATTATTGGTAATCAGCTTAAATTGCATGCGCTTGCCGTTTTTTTCCAGCCACCCATCGGCATTGCGCGTCCACCCGGCTTCAGCCAGCAATTTTAGGGCCCCTTGGGGATCATACGGGACGGGTTTGATATTCGGATTGTAAAAATCGGTTTGTTTGGGGAACGGGCCGGTGATGCGTTCTCCCTGATTGTACAGGACATATTCGATGATTTTGTCGACATCGATGGCCATGCTTAACGCCAGCCGGACCCGGCGATCATCAAACGGCTTGCGTCGCATGTTATAGCCGATATAGGAATACCCAAATGAGGTGCCGGAAAAACTCTGGAAATCGGGATCGTCCTCTAACCGCTTGACCTGGTGCGGCTGAACGCCGTAACTATCGATGGTGCCGGCGTAAAATTCCATTTCCTGGGTTAGCAGATCCGGGATGACGCGGAAAACATATTTTTGATAATGGGGCGGTCCCTCCCAGTAATCCTCAAAGCGATCAAGGATGATATATTGATCGGTGACCCATTCTCGAAATACAAAGGGCCCACATCCGACGGGGTCGCGGTTGAAGCTGCTCTGTCGCATCGAAAATGACTGCGGATCTTTGCCCAGTTTGAGTGCTTCTTTTTTCAGGGCGGCGTCATTCAGGAGGTGCTCGGGCAGAATGCCCATGCCCCAGGTGCCGATGGCCGGTGAGTACAGTCGTTTATAAATGATACGCACGGTCAGCGGGTCAATGACCAGCACCTTCTTGACCGGCTCGTAGTCGGCGATGCGGGGCGAGAGATTTTTGGGATCCATGATCGCATCGTAGGTGAATTTGACATCATGGGCATCAAACGTATGGCCGTCATGAAACTTTACGTTGGGCCGGAGTTGAAATTCGATGATGGGATTGTGCTCGACGGGCGGCAGATATTTCCGGGCATAAGCCTTGAGCTGTTCCGTTTCCAGCGCAGGGGTGGCGGTTAGATATGTCGCGCCCTCAAAGCTGCTGAAGTAATGCTCTCCGAGGATCTGGCCGAGGTTGGCGAACAGATCCTGATCGACTGATTTTAATTTGAGCTTGATCCTGGCCGGCGCCGCCACGGACATGTCGATTGTTTCTGCCTGCGGGTCACCTTCGGAATTCTTTTTCGACTCCGTCACCCGGTCGGTGCGTGCCGGAATCAGCGAGACGGATTCAATGTTGTCCAGCGTTTTTCGAAGCTCAGCTGAAGCTGGATAGGTGTTTTGGCGGGCTTCTTGAACCCGTTTGACGATGGCCTGGGGGCTGGCCTGACCCACGCCGGGGACATCCGCCGATGCATTAACAAAGAAAAAAGCGTCTTCGTAAATTTTCCAGCGGGTTGCCAATCGTCCCCTGAAACGCAAGTCTTCATCACGGTCGATCAGGCCCTCAAAGACCTTGTCGGTAATTTCACTGCTGGCGCTGTCTGCCGATAGAATTGGATTCAAAATGGCGGCATCGCCAATCGAGGCATTGATATATTGATTCAAACGCTGAGGGTTGCCTTTGGCCTGTTGCTCGTAGGTGGGGACCCAGAAATAGGACTGCAGCAGAATCGCGGTGAGCACAAGCGGAGCTAGGATGAGAATGCGTTTGGTGGTCATGGCGGCGTATTTAAAGCGTTTCTAAAATTTTTTGGATCGATGCCTTTTTCTTTTGGATCAGTTCGGTTTCAATTTCATCAGGATTTAACGCGGCCGCCTGGTCAAGATAATCCAGAGCGGTCTCCAAATCACGGCGGGTTCCTTTGGCGGCCGCCACATCGGCTTTGTAAAACAGGATCATGCGATCAATATGGTTGATGCGTGCATGTGCTGTGTGTCGTTGCTCTTGGGTAGTGGCAAAAGACAGGGCTCTGTTCAGATATGATTTGATGCCAACAAAATCTGGCATCCCCGTCACAGCCATCAAGGCATCTGCCTTGCTGATGTAAAAATTAAATACCAGCGGGTAGACGGCCTCTTTTGTATATACCGCTTTAATTTCAGCCGGTTTTTGAACACCCGGCATAATTAGTATACGCTTTTTTCCGCCCGGAGAAAAGGTCCCCTGCCAGATTTCCACCGCGCCGGCCTCAAATTTTAGGTAATATTTGTCTGCATTACGATAGCTGGCATGAACCACCAGCCCAATCAGCATCACAGGGACCAGCCATACGACAACCAGCAGCACCGAACGCCGCGAGAACCGGAACGCAGAAGAACGCCTGTGTTCCTGGGCCTTTATCCCAAAGTCATCGCTTTGCGAGTCTTGCATCAAAAACCCCTTTGAATTCTTTGTACGCTCGCCTATAATAGCGTTTCAGCCCCGGTGCTGAATCCAGAGGAAGCGGATAAAAAGATGGGTATCTCCGATTGTTGAAGCTTTTAAACCGTAATTATTTCACCTTGTTGTCGATTCGTCAAGATACGACTGCGGTGGGGAGGCCATCTTAATCTGCAGGGGCATGTCAGCCAACAATCCGGTTTAGGAAAAGAGGCACCCATGAGCGGTGACATTACCATATCGATCTGGCTTTTCATTCTGCTGATAGCGGTGGCGGCCTGGGCCTTACTGGAACGGGTGCTGATTCCCAGTACGCGATGGTTTATCCGCAGACGGATCAATCGCCTGATCGATGACATCAGTGCCCGCCTGGATATCCAGATTAAACCCTTTCAACTGACCAAACGACAGGTTTTAATCGACCGCCTGGTCTACGATCCAATAGTCGTCGAAGCCATCCAGGAAACTGCCCACAAACGCAATTGCCCCCGGGAAATGGTTCAAAAAGAGGTGATGGCTTACGCCCGGGAGATCGTGCCGTCGTTTAATGCCTATCTGTATTTTCGGATTGGCTATTGGATGGCCAAAAAGATAGCCCGACTTCTCTATCGCGTCCGCATCGGTATGACCGACGAGCAGCGCTATGCATCCATTGATCCAGAATCCACCGTCGTATTTGTCATCAACCATCGCAGTAACATGGATTATGTTCTGGTGGCCTTCTTGGCTGCTGAAAAAACAACGCTGTCTTATGCCGTCGGGGAATGGGCCAAAATATGGCCTCTGCAAACGCTTATCCGGGCCATGGGCGCTTTTTTTGTGCGGCGCAACTCCAGCGACCCCCTGTACCGGCGCGTTCTGGAAAGGTACGTCCACATGGCCACCAAGGAGGGCGTCTGTCAGGCGGTATTTCTGGAAGGGGGACTCAGCCGTGACGGACGGCTGCGGCCGCCGAAACTGGGTTTTTTAGACTACATGTTGCGCAGTTACGACGCGCGCAGCGACCGCGATATCGTCTTTATTCCCGTGGGGGTGAATTATGATCGAACCTTGGAAGATCGAAGTCTGTTGCGCCAATTGGATCCTGATGCCGCGCAGCGCAGCCGTTGGTTTATTATCAAGACCACGTGCGGCTTTATATGGAAAAGCCTGGTGCTGATGATTTTAAGCCGCTGGCAACGATTTGGTTATGCTTACGTTCATTTTGGGATTCCGGTCTCTGTCAGGCAATATTGTGCCGATAACGGTGTGAATTTTGCCAGGCTGGAGCGCCCGGACCGGTTTGCCGAGGTCGAAAAGCTGGCGAATCGGCTTATGGTTGCCATTCGACAGGTGGTGCCGGTGCTGCCTGTTTCACTGATTGCAACGGTGTTGCTCGACGCTCAACCCGAGGGCCTTCATGCCGCAGAGTTGCAGGAGCGGGTGAATCGATGCATCGCTGAACTTGAGCGCTGCGGCGCCCACGTGTATCTTTCGTCCCAAAATCGGGTGGAGTCTATTCTAAATGCTTTGAATATGCTACAATTAAGAAAATTGGTCGGGGAGTCAGATGGTGTTTACTGGGCGATTCCAGATGAAGTGAATGTCCTGACCTATTATGCCAATGCAATCGCCCATTGGCGTCAGCTTGCAAACCGATCGAATTGTTAAATTATCCAGATATATACGGAGTCACCTAACAGCTGACTTCGTTGTGTTTTGGGGAAAAAATTAGATGCCAAAGAATATTAGAACGGTCTGCATCCATTTTTTATCCATTTTGCTCGTATTGAATGTTGCCCACAACCTGCAGGCGGAATTTTATAAATATGTCGATAAAGAAGGCCGAACCTTTTATGTCGACGATCTGAGCCAGGTTCCCGAAGAGTACCGCAAACGGGTCGAGGTTTACCCGGAAAAGTATGACCATTTGCCGGAAGACCAAAAGCAAATACAGCTGGAAACCGATCAAAAACAGCAACAGGCCTTGGAGATTGAAAGACAGCGCCAGATCGTGCGTGACCTGCAACAGGCCGCTGAACAAGAAGCAGCAGAAAGACAGCGCCAGGCAGAACTGGCCCAAAAAAGGAATCGCGAAACACCGGTCATCATTAAAGGCAACAGGGTTTTTGTGCCGACCATACTTGGAAACAATGGTGTTGAAGTGCAGACCCTGTTACTTTTGGATACCGGGGCATCACAGACCGTCATTCACCGCGAAATTGCCAGCCAACTCAATATCATAGCCCTTAAGAAAGGATTGTCTCAGGTAGCCGGGGGCCAACAGATCTATACGGAGATGGGACAAGTTGACTATATCCAAATCGGGCCTCATAAGCTAAAGGGCGCCAATATTCTGATTATCAACCACGAGGGGGCAACCGTAACCCAAAACGGTCTGCTGGGCATGAATATTCTGAGGAATTTTAATTACCATATCGATTTTGATAACCAGGTGATCGTCTGGCAACCCGAACAATAGATTTCTTTTGCACGCG
>JASFNW010000159.1:0-12038 GCA_050116835.1 Desulfobacterales bacterium | reverse complement strand
GGGTCCAGCCGTCAGCGCCGAAGGCAAAGGCTCTATAAAATTTAAAGTCGGGGCAAACGTTTTGGGCCATTGATGAATGGGCGGTTGCACTATTTCCATCCAGATGCCAGATGAGTTCTCCCTTGCCGAATTCGACGCTTTGAGCATTATGGATTCGGCCTGGCTCGAAATGCCTCATTGGATTATTATAATAAAAATACCCCTCTCCCCCGTATTCAAATTTATTGAAGGGTCCAACCTCTTTAACTATGGCAAAGTCATGGGAGCTGTCGTAACCCCATTGCACAGTGTAAGTTCCGTCACAGTTGTTGACCACGCTTTCCACGTAAGGGGTAAGACGCAGGTTTTTTGCCGAGGCACCCTCTGTCGAAGCTGATCGGCCGCTGAGGTTCCACGTCAGCGCACTACCGTCATATTCGATGCCTATGGCGCCAAGCACCCGACCCGGCTTAAACTCGGTGATCGGTTGCGGCAGTATACCCTGACCCTGATATCCAAAGTTGTTGTCCGCACCGGCTTCCAGAATTACGGTGTAATCGTTGGGGTTGTTGTAACCGAAATAGGCGGTGATCGTGCCGTCGACTTGGTTGACATACTCGACAACCGGTTCGATCGGCAACGGTTCTGATAGCTTTTTTACCTGCATGTCCGCAAACTGAACACCCCGTTCGTGAGAAAAATCCGTATAAGTCCATGGCCACAGGGCATCGTCGTTGCAGGCATAGGCAAATCCCACATATGGCTGAGCCGTTGGTCCGATCATCATGGAGCCGAGCAGGTCAAAGTTGCTGCCGTCATGGCTGCCATATCCGTAAACATATTGACCGGTTCTTCTAAGTTTGACCCAGCTGTTGCCAGCGGTATAACCAGGATGGTATTTCTGTTGCGTGGATTCGCCCGGAGCCTGGCGGTATTGGAAGACCGCCCCCTTGGCGTAGGTGACACCCATAAAGACATTCGCAGCGTTGGTGCCTGTACCCAAGCGGATCATCACCCCGGCCTTGGCATCATCATCGTAGCTGGCCGTCCCGCTGTTGCGCCAATCCTTGACCCGCGCCATCACCTCAAAATCGCCACTGATGATGTCTGTATAGTAGTAAATAAAATCATCGTTTGTGCCGCCGATATCCTGGGTCAATCCCCGGATGCGGACCTCCACCTCGGAGCCATCCAGCCTATGACGGTTCAGGTGGGCTTTAAAATTATTGGTACCGGGATCAAAATAAAAAATATTTCCAAACTTTTTAAAGCGCCAGCCTCTCAAATCGACAACCGCTGAAGCCGGCTGGCAGTTCGGTTGTTCAACATGGAGTGTGATGAAGTATTCCCCCTCCCCACCATTGGAAGCTAACGGTAAATTATGTCCTTCCAAAACGAAATCGGCGGGATTGCCCCAAGCTACATCTTGCAGCCCGTGCCAGGAAAAGACTGCTTGAGCCGGATCAAAATACCCCGGCGGGTCAGAGGTTACTTCGGCATGCAGTGTCAGAAGATCTCCGTGAAGATAGGGGCCGGCAAAGGGGCCGAACTCGTCTTTTTGGGCCCAGACCTGTTCGATAACCAACTGCGGTGCCGGATTGGGCACATAGGGTTCCAGCTTGAGGGTACCGGCACCCAACAGCGCCAATACCAGACGGTCATAACTCCAGGAGCCGCGTTTGTTGACGAAGGCCTTATAAGCCTCGCCGAAGGAGCTGCCGTTTGCCAGCTCCTCGGCAAACGGATCATGGGAATTATTGCCCCAGTTCAAGCTGGTGGCACCCATACTCACAAGACCGCTGTGCAGCATGGCATACATCTGTCCCAGACAATTGTCCTGGTTGTATTCCAGACTAGAACAGCCTAAACTGTTGTAAAAAGGCACCCGGGAAGGGCCGCCATCCACCGGCATATCCAGAAAAGAGCGGTCTTTGGCCTCATCGCCGATCCAAAAACTGGTTAAGTGGCCGTTGGAATTTTCGCCCTGGTCCTGGGCAAAATTATGGCAGGTTGGACTCGAATGCTCGAAAATGGCGGCCATCTCCTGACCCTGCCGCAGCTCGCGCATCCAGATGTCAGGTGTGTCATGCGGAAATTTCAAGGTTATATAGGGAACTCCCAGGTGCTGAAGACCCGTATTGGCTTCATTGAACCAGTTTTTATAGTCTCCCACCGACAGTCCGCGGCGCGGCACTTTGGCCGGTTGCGTCATGCGCTCGTGCAATCTGAAAAAATAATCGTTGAGAATGTCAACCTCATCGCCGTATTCATATTTGCCGCCTTGTTTGGGCTTGCCGATCGTGATCCAGTCCGTTTCGTGCTGGAAATTGTGGGCAATGATACGCGACACCCATATTTCCATTACTTTATCGCCGCTGTAACCGTCAAAAACACCATCGTCACCATCGGGATGATCATCTTTCCAGTTGGCATCGGTTGCATCGTTAAGATTCATGAAGTAGTAGTCAATCGGGTAAGTCATCTCCACAAAACAGCTGCCGTCCGATTTAGTTGCAATACGTTCATAATCCGCACGGGGCAGCTCACCGATGAGAACAGCCCCTGTCAGGTCCTCCTGATGGTACCAGTCGCGCAAAAAACTGCGCAGTGCCTGCAATTCGGATCGGCTGTTGCCGGCAGCAAAGGTGGTGGTATCGATTAGCACTGTTTCGCCTGTATCTATCAGGTCCTGCACATAGCGATTGACTGCAGGCTGTATGTAGGGATAAAGATTCTTGTTAACAATAACACCGATTTGTGCAAAAGCGCTTGTAACAGCGACTATAATGAGCAAACACATGGTGGCTAGTGTGCTGAATGTCTTCATCATCTCGCCTCCTTATTTCTCTGAGAGAAGTTTTTGAACGCGGCGGGCAAGCTGCAGACTTTGCATATACATGGCATAACGTGGACGGGTTTCCGGCGTGTTGCCCATTGCCATCATCAGATCTTCAACATTTTCAGCATAGGCCGTCACAGCCTCCAGATAGGTAGCATCCTGCATATCACGAATGGCATAAAGGACCTTGTCCGTGCGGTAATTGACCTCGCCGCTGGCAAGAATCTGACGAAAAAGTGCCTGGGCCTCAGGGGCGCCTGTTTGACCCAGCGCGTGGATGATTCGTGACTGAATCTCCTTTTGACTCCCTGGAAACTGGCTGCCGGCGTTGTGATACATTTCGACCAGGATTTCGTTGTAAGACGCCAAACGCAAATACCCGATCTGATAAATGCTCTCTTTGACAACTGAAATATCTGGATCCGCAAGTCCTAGGTCCAGCAATTCATAAGCAGGAGCTATAGCAGACGGTGTGACAGCGCCTTGCAAACGCGATTTTGCCTGACTTTCCGTCGATTCGGCCTGACCAGCCAACAGCGACAGCGCTTGAATGGCCCGTTTGCGGGCGATGGCGTTGTCAGAATCCGAGTAGATTTCAATCAGCTCTTCTGCCGATTTGGCCTCAGAAATGCGCTCGAGTTCCCGGGGCTGCGCTTTGACTACATGCGGTAGGAAAAGCGCCAGCAGTATGGAAAAGGCCACCAGAGTAGTGTAAATGCGGTATTTGAAAATTGTCTTAGGCATGAATCTTCCTCCTCTTGAGGATAATTATTTGAAAAAAATTGTTAAATTTTGATCAGTGACAAATCTACTACTGGCAATCACAAATCAAGAAGCAGACCCAAATTTCGATTTTTTCATGACCGCCCTCCTTCATTATTTCGGGGATGGGTACTTTGATCTCTTCCCCAAAAAAAAGCCGGATCACCTTTAAACTTCGGCAACCCGGCTTTCTAAAAAACTCAGATCTGGCTAATATTCACATAACAGAGCGACTTCAACGCTAGAACCGTGGTTTTCCGTGTCCTGCTTGCGCGGGATTTGGCTTTATCGGTCCATATAAACAAATTGTTTTAAGTGACCTCCAGGGCATTCTATCACCCGCGGAGGCAGGATATGGGAAGCTTGAGTAGATCTTTTCGCATGCATACCCCCTTCTTGAATTGAAAATTTCCAATGGGCCTGTTTTGCAACCAAAAAAAAACCGGGTCACCTTTGCTTATCGGCAACCCGGCTTTCTAGGCTATGAATACTGCCAAATCAGGGTGGGAAACCAGCTGTTCTTCCCCTAGAACCGTGGCTTTCCGTCTCCCGATCACTCGGGATTTGGCTTTAACATATTACTTCATTAAACAGTAAAAGAAGAAAAGTCAAGAATAAAAAGAAATTATATTTATAATGATAACTATATGTTATCGCATTTTTACAGCATTTGACAGATAAAATGCCGTCTAAAACTGCATTGGCAACAAAAGTTGGAAGAACAGGGTCCCTTCCATTTATATATTTGCGCAATTCCTATCACTTGATTTTCAATTCGCATCTCTTATGTAATCCACATCGAGACTCGTCCGCCTTTCGCGTATTCACATGACGTGCTTGCTCGGCGACTTGTCACGTCGTCGTATTCACGAAGACGGAAGCTTGGCAGAGCGAAGAGGGATCGTTTTGGAAACAGGGGTACGTCCGTTCTATTTATATTTTTACAAGTTTTTTATGATCTGATACCGAAGTAACATGCCGCGTCAAGCCCGCATAGGGTTGTGCGGCGAAGCTTCAGCGTAGACGTATGCCCCAGGCGCCCTGCATCATATCATTATCCGTGTAATCGAGCGCAAAGCGATCTTTAAAGACAACGCGGATCGCAAAAATTTTTTAAAGCGGCTAACTTTGATTATCCCAGAAACTGAGACGCTATGTTATGCCTGGGTGTTGATGGGCAAAGTTGAGGCTGAATTTCAGGATACAGAATTTGTGTTAAAATTATTTGGCCAATCTTTGAGACAAGCCCGCCGGGCCTATGAAAACTATGTATCCAAAGGGGTAAAGCAGGGCAGGCGTCCGGATTTGGTGGGTGGCGGTCTATTAAGATCGGTGGGAGGCTGGGCCAAGCTCAGAGGGTTTAGCGATATTGGGGTGCGTATTAAAGGCGATGAACGCATATTGGGCTCTTCTGATTTTGTTGAGCGGGTGTTAAAACAAGCAGATGAGCAATTGGAGGAAAGATATCGGCTTCAAGCCAATCTCATCAGCCTGCCTGCGTTTGTCGATAAGGTAGCGCAGTACTATAAAATTGATCCTGATGATTTAAATTCTGCAAGCAAAGCGCGCGTCATTACAAATGCACGTCGGGCTCTTTGTTACATAGCCGTGCGAAAATTAGGATATATAATCAATGGCATTGCTGTGGCGCGAAGACAAACTTAATAAATAGCTAAATAGCACGGATGTCCCTTTTTCCACGGTGTGCAAAGCCAAAAAGAAAGCCTTTTTCAAAGTCGATTAGGATTGAAGATTTTAAAAAAAATCTTCAAGTGTTTAGTATTTTGTATCTTGTGTTTTGTTGGCAATTCTGTCAGCTGAGTTCGCATATTCGGATACTAAACACCAAACACCAAAAGCTAAATACTGGAGCAGTTGAAAATGAAGTGTCCCGTATGCGGCAGCCTGAATTTTTTCGTCAAAGACCCGGATGATGCGTACGAAACCTGTGAATTCGAGCTGAAGGGTGAGGATGTCGTCTTTGATCCTGAAGCGGCTGAATCCGACTGCGCGAAGGTCAACGGCGACACCGAAGTCTTTTGCGAAAAATGTTCCTGGCACGACAAGTTTCAGGAACTCAAAAAAAGCTAAACCAGAGCACCCCCCGTATGGCAAATCGCCGCCGGCGGTGCCGGAAGAATTTATCGCCCGGCATCCCTGCGGTGATTTTTTTCTTTCCCAACCGCAGTGCCACCCAGCGAGCCAACCAGAAGAATTGAGTGCGTCACTCGGGACGAGCGCACTTTATAGCTTTGATTTGCGCTGGGATCAGAGTGAATCCCGTATTTTTTTTGCATTGACTGAGATAACGGTGCAGATTTGTCTGACAGCGGCTTCGGCACCATTTCTGCGGATAAAATCATCGGCAAGTTCATCTGCGATAATGGGCAACTTGTTTGAATAATTCAATAGCATTTTTTTTAAATAAGAAAATTTGATATCAGCCTGATCCGCCATTCTTTGCCAGTGTCTTTCAAATACCCATTCAAAACGGGATTCGTTTCCTATTTTCATTGCCATTCTTTTTGATATTTCCGGATAGATCAGCGTAGAGATCAGATCATAAAAAGGAGCGAGCCTAATTTTTCTACCCTCTTCAATGACAAAAGACAGATTTTTTGCATGGGCATCGGCATTTCCGAGTAAAAAATTAAATCCGATCCATCGGTACAAAGATTGACTGTCAAGTAATGGCTGAGAACTATAATCCCGAACCAGACGAAAGCAATCTACCAGCCCCGGGCCGCCTTCAGCCTCATATTTTTGTTCGGGCATAAAGCCCAGGGCCTGACAAAAGTCCTCTTGGTGGAGTCTTTTAACGTTTCCCCTATTATCTTTGATGCGGTCATATCGCTCTGTAATATATGCAATCTGCTTTTTGCCTTTCCATATAAAGGAGTGAGGAACGGGTAAACCGGCCTTTTTAGCGATCATCATGCAAAACAGTTCATTTTGGACGGTGTCATTGAAATGCGCCGCTTGGGGTTTTAAAATATGTGTGCTGGGAGCGTCGCCGCGTGTTAAAAAAAAGCGGTTATTATTTATGTATATTGGGATCTTATTTTGAGCGCCTGCCAGTGAGAGCCGCAGCTCACCTCTGGCGATTAAAATGGGCCTTACAACATTTTTTTCCAGTAAATCCTCCATCTCTTCATCGGAAAGAGGCGTATAATCCATGATATCGGACCGATCTGTACCCGACGGCGCAATAGATACGGCGCCTGCACATTCCCCTCCAATTGCTTCCAACAGTTTGAAATCATTTTTTTCTGAAATCTTTTTGATCTTGGATATAAGTAATCTGACTTCACCTTCAGGCAGTAAATTGCTGAAAAAAGGCCTGGATGCATCATTGTCGTAAGGCGCCTTCGCAAGCGGCAGCGAATAAGACAGCGCCATTGCTTCCGGGTTCTCAAGGTATTTCCAATCATACTGGAATACGAATCGGTGTCTGTCATCAGTCGACAGTTTTCCGATCAGACGATTGTGCAGATATACAGCCAAGTCATTCATAGCATCATGCCCTTTCAGATATGCCGATTAAAATACCAAATCTTTTAAGCACCTTGAAAACTTTGTCGATGTGCATCGTCGGTTTGCCGTTTTCCATATCAGAGATAAAACGGATACCCACATTGCACAGGCCGGCGGCATCTGATTGCGTCAGGCCCATTTCTTTTCTTTTTCTCCGGAGAAATATTCCGATCTCGCTCAAGTTGGCAACAACTCTCCAGTTGCCGGCACTGTTATTAATTTTCTTTGTATGGTTCATAGGGGTCTCCTTAATATTACCGTCCGGGAATAATTTTATTCGATTTTGGGATTTGCTAAAAAATATTACCGTTCAGGAATAATTTTAACAATGGCAACATTCCCGGCTAATTTATTCCCGATCGGTAATATATTGACTGAATTTTTATCAAAAGTCAATTTAAATGTATAGTGTCGGACACGGCACGAGAAAATGTTGATGAGTTTATTTGGGCAATCGTAGGAGATATTCCACCACTTTATATTACGATTGAGGATGCACCTAATCCAGCATGTGCATTAGATGGATATATTGGTGCGATGGATGAATGGATTGAAGCGGCTTTAAATGGAAAGCCCATTGATGGACTACCTCCAGTTAATGCCAAACCTACACTGAAGAATGCTGCAAATTTAAAACGCAGATTAGATTATATTGATAAAGAGATTTTAAGCTATTATCAAGATGATCTCGATTAAATGCCTCAAAGAAATTAAATGGATTAAATGGGGTCGCCCGTTAAAGGGCTTATCAAATAAAAACAAACCTCTTCAGTCGAAGAACCTATCTGCTTTTTCATCAGCCTGCAATTACACCTACGATTCGCGCATAAGCATCAAACCCATCAAAACTAACCCGCCCGCCTCGCCTGAGCGGCTCGCGATGGCGGGCGTGGTAACTCAGTAGATGAATGCCTCCGATCGCCCGGCTTGTTGGGTCGACTTGTCCCGTCGAAGCTCGAAGAGCGAAGCCGGAAGCTGAAAGCGACGCCCAAAGGGTTAATATTTTTTCGTTTTTTTTTGTTAGAACTCAGGTACAATTGGTTCTCTGCTCATTATTGCCTATTTGGTAAAGAGTTTATGTTAAGTGGGGCCTTTAATTGGCGACCCCAAACTAAAACTTAATGGCAAAAAAAGAGAAAATAATTTTAATGGGCGACCCCAGTTTCAAATTTTTAAATTTTCATTTTCCCCTTGTTTGACGGAGGAGCAGCCGGTGGCTGTTCCCTCCCGATATCCTGTCCCGATATCCTGTTGGCCTGGGAAAAAACTATCAGCCCCTAAGGCCCGGCGGCAAAATTGTTCCTAACCTCCATCGGGCTCAGAATCCGGCTATAGATGTCCAGCCGGTAAAAGGTGCCCAGCCAGGGGCGGTCTCTGGTTATTTCGTTGCCCAGGCCCAGCCGCATGGCCTCATCCCAGTTGGACAGGTCCCCGCCAACATGCTTGCTGGCCACTTGCTGCCCGTTGATATAGATGCGGGCCTCCCCATAACTATCGTAGGTGTAGACTACGTGGGTCAGCGCTGCCGTCAGCGAACCGGCGGGACTGCTCAAGGACGGCATGCCATTTAGACCTGTGGTCGTGGTTCTGAGGCGCACATCATAGAGATCTCTGGGCTGGCTGCCCCACAGGCCCTGACCCAGAGTGAGGTTGCGGCTGTATGGATTTTCAGAGAGCGTTACAATCCGCGCCGGACCGTATAGCTCATTAGTGATCGGGGCAACCCAGGCCTCGATGGTGATGGCGTTATTTTGCCTGCACCAGTAAATTACCTTTTTTGCTGGGCCGTCGGATGCCACCAGATTGTCGGATGTAATCGTCAGGCCGCCGCCGTCTATCCACAGCACGGCCTGGGGATCGGCGATCGTCAGGTCCAGGGGACCGCCGAAATCTTCTTCGTCGTAAACCGTCGCCGAGTCGTATCCCTCTTCAAAGGTGTAGTGGGCGACGCGCGCGTCGGTGTTCGGCAGGGCCTCTGATGCCATAAAGTTTTGTCGGACCTCGCTGGCATTGAGCGCACGGCTGTAAATTGCCACCAGGTAATATTCGCCCAGCCAGGGCCGGTCTCCGGTCAGCTCGCTGGCCAGGGCCAGCGGCATACCGTTATCCCAGTTGGAGAAGTCCCCGTCGACAGTGGTGGCTGCTACTTTGAATCCGTCGATATAGATCCTGGCATTCCCCGCTTGATCCCGGGTGTAAACCACGTGCTGAAGGGCACCACTGAGAGAGCCCACCGGGCTGCTCAGCGAGGGCCTGCCGTTTGAAACCAATTTCGGGCGTGTGGCTGTGGTTCGTTTGGTTCGCAGGCGGACGTCATAAAGATTTTTGGGCTGATCTCCCCAACGACCCTGGCCCAGGGTGAAGTTGCGATTTGTGAGGTCTTTTGAGAGGGTAACGATCCGCGCCGGGCCGTCCTGTTCGGTATCGTCCGGCCGGATCCAGGCCTCGACGGTGATCTCGTTGCTTTGCCGGCAGGCCTCGATGATCTTGGCGGCCGGAGCGGCCGACATGATCAGGGTGGGGGAGTCGACTGCAAGCCCGCCGCCCTCGATCCAGTGGGTGGTTGCCGGATCGATCCACAGATCCAGGGGAGTGTCTGCGCTGGACAGAGGTGCAACATCGAATACGGTCCGGCCAGTGCCCGCTCTAAAGGTGTAAAGCGCAACCAATCCGTCTGTGGTTCTATTTTCCTCTGTTTCGGGGCATCCAATATTTGCGTCGAAGAGCATCCATTCCCAAAGCCCATACGTATCCTGCGCATGGATGGCAAAGACATTATTTCCTCGAACGAGGTAGGGCCTGATGTCGACCGTAAAAGGCGCCCCGGCGAGGGTGCCGTTCCAATCCGAAAAAACCCGTTTTCCGTTGACGTAAAAGTCAAAATCGTCGTCGGCTGCCAATTTTACAATCGCTCCGGCCAAGTCTTTAGGATCTGCATTAAGTCTGAATGTTCTCCGAAACCAGGCTTCAGCCGGACCATCTTGGCCATTGGGCGTCAGTGGCCCCTTGTAATCCCACCGATACAGCGCGTCGGTACCGCAAAACCAGTCTTGGGGCGAACCCGGATTGGGATAAGGCGCATAAGAATGGCGCCAGTTTTTGTCATCAAAGGATAAGCTTTCCCAGCCCTGCTGCCATTTGTCGAAAGACTTCCAGGTATTGTCGCTAATAATCCTGACCGGCTCCACTTTGGATACCAGCAGGCTGTTCAGATACAGGTTGCGATCCTCGCCGGTATTCGGATCACTGTAGTCGTCGATAAATTTGATGGCTACCGCATGAGTTCCAAAGGAAAGTGACCAGTCGAGTGGCACCACAACGTCCTGGTTGGCGTCGCTATCCCTGTCCCAGAGAACCGTTTCATGGTATTTGCCGTCAATGAAAATTTCCGCGGTCACAGGTCCCGGCCGGTCGGCTTTCCCCCTCAGAATCAGGTAGCGATACGCTTCACCCATTTTCATTAGGTACTCGATCAGGTCATCCTGATGCAAACCGACGGCATAGGTGTAAGGGTTGCCGCACGCATCATTATCCACTCCGATCCCATCAATACCTTTAAAGCCGTAGAATAGCTCCGCCCGGCGCCAGCGCCCCGGTGCGGTAACCTGGTCGGTTTGTCGGCCGGATTGGAAGGTTCCGCGGGGCTTGCCATGGGTGATTGTCGGCAGTGCGTCCGAAACTGCCGCCATGAGTGCGTCCAGATACAGATTGCGGTCTTGATCAGGGTCGCCATTGGGCTCCCACCGGTCATTGGCAAACTCAACCGCAACGGCATGCGTACCGTAAGCGATGCCGTGTATGTCGACGGCCACATCCTGGTTGCAGTTGTTGGCATCATCCCAGAAGGCGGTCGCCTTATACTGGCCGTCAATATAGATATCCAACTCAACCGGCCCTGGGATGTCCGCCATGCCCCTGAGGATGAGGCGGTTGAACTCGCCGCCGAATGTCATCAGATATTCGGCCACATCGCCTTGGTGCTGACCGATGACATAATTGTGCAACTCGTAACAGGGTGGACCTGTGTCCGTCCAGGCGATGCTATCAATACCATCGAACCCATAGAAGTGCTCCGCCCAGCGCCAGTTGTCCGGCTCGGTGACTTCATCGGTTTGATAGCCATCCCCGAAAGCACCCTTTGGCTCTCCTTCAGTCAGAGACTGAAGCGGTTCTACCAAGGGAATGTACCAGATTTCGAGCAGGCACAAATCACCACCATCGACACCCTCGTCACCTGGGGCTAGTTGACGAATATTAATAAAGTTGTCCGATCCGGCAAGTCGCAAATATGGTGACTCTTCGATTGCCAAAAACTGCGGCTGTTTGCCCAAGCCGTCGCCGACCGGCGGTATTTTGTCATCAAATCCAACCCGATAGTAGGTGTTGGCCGGCAACTCCTGGTCTTCGACGAGCGTGATCCCTCCATAGTAATAGCCTGGATATACCTCGATGGTTGTCCGGTGGCCGCCGTATCTGGCATCACCACCGGCCGCCACAAAACGGTAAATCCCGGGTGGCGCATCGACACGAAATGTAATTGACCTGTACCCGTATTCAAGATTCTTGACACCGATAAACTGGTCATAAATCTCGTCCGGACCGCTCAAGATGTTGCGATTTTTATCAGTCGGGTCGATGGCCCCAACATCGCTGTAACCGTAGCCGCGCTCCGGGTCGTACAAAAAATTGTTGCCGTTTTGGACAATTTTTATGTAGCGCTGACCCGGCGCATTGGGTACTTCGCGGGTCCAGCCGTCAGCGCCGAAGGCAAAGGCTCTATAAAATTTAAAGTCGGGGCAAACGTTTTGGGCCATTGATGAATGGGCGGTTGCACTATTTCCATCCAGATGCCAGATGAGTTCTCCCTTGCCAAATTCGACGCTTTGAGCATTATGGATTCGGCCTGGCTCGAAATGCCTCATTG
>JASFNW010000158.1:0-12096 GCA_050116835.1 Desulfobacterales bacterium | reverse complement strand
AATCTCCAAAAAGGTCTCTGAGTTTTTAAAGAAGAAGCCTTCCCGGCAGCGGCGGCTGCCCGATCACCGGGTGCCCTTTGACGGTGTCTTGCGCGTGCTGCAAAAATATCATCTGCTGCCGGCCATTTTTTTCCTGAAATCCCGGGCGGACTGCGATCGCGCGCTGGAACTGTGCCGCGGAAAACCACCGATCGGGATTGAGCGTAAGGTCCTTCTCAAAGAACGTGCCGATGCCTTTGGCCGTCAGAGCCCACACATTCACAAGCACCGCCAACGCTGGTTTCTCGAAAACCTGGCAATCGGATCCCATCATGCCGGTCAGCTGCCCACCTGGAAACTGATGCTCGAACGGCTGATGAGCGACGGCTTACTGGATGCGGTATTTGCCACATCCACTGTGGCTGCCGGAGTGAATTTTCCGGCGCGGACCGTGGTCTTTTTGAACTCGGATCGCTTTAACGGGACCCAGTTTTTGCCCCTGGATGCCACCGAATTTCACCAGATGACCGGCCGGGCCGGCCGACGCAATATGGATAATATCGGGTTTGCCCTGCTGCTGCCCAATAAATATATGGATGTGCGCTGGCTTGCCAGATTGTTTCAGCGACCACCGGAAAGTGTTATCAGTCAGATCAGAATTAATTTTTCGATGGTGTTGAATCTGTTGCTGTCTCACGATCCCGCTCAAATCAAAGATTTGCTCAAACGATCGTTTGCATCATACTTGATCGGTAAAAAAGCACCCCGGAAATCGCGCCGGGATCATCGCCGTCAGCTGCAGGATGATTTTTCAAGGCATTTGAATTTTTTGAAGACAACGGGCTACGTATCCGAAACCGGAAATTTAACCGAAAACGGTCGTTGGGCCAGCCAATTACGGGTGGATCAGCCCCTTTTAATTGCCGAAGGTTTCCGGCAGGGCCTTCTGCCACAGAAGGACCCGCATCTTCTGGCGGCCGTCATCGCCGCCTTTGTCAGCGAGCGCGAAGCAGACACGAAAATTCCTAAAAAGCAGGTCCCCAATGACCTTCTGGATGCTTTCGACCGGGTGGTCAAAGGGCTAAGGCCTTTTGCCCGGCAAATGCTCAAACGCGGTTTTGAAGCCCGCGTCCTGCATTTAAGACCGGTGGTGGCAATTTATGCCTGGGCCAAAGAAGAGCCGTGGGAAAAAGTTCGCGTGTTGGCTGAAATGGAAGAAGGGGATCTGGTGATGCTCATTCTCAGAACCGCGGATAATCTGCGTCATATCCGCGGACTCGGACGGGCATTCCCGGAAGCCGCGCAAGCGGCCGATCAGGCCATTGCGCTGATATTGCGTGAGCCGGTGGTGTTCGAGTTCTAGGTTGCGTGTTATGCGGTGCAGGACAGTGAGCGTTTTCGAGGACGAGCACGAGGACGAAGGTTGATGCGCTTTATCGTACTCGTCCTCGTCCTCGAAGACGCAGACCAACATTCAACACGCAACGCGCAACCCATAACCTTTGAACCCTATTTTTTAGCGATAATACCCTGGATTTTCTCGGACAGCTGGTTGATGTTGAACGGTTTTTGAATAAACCCATCACAGCCACGCTCCATGATCTTTGCGGCCTGGCCGTTGATGCTATATCCGCTGGACAGGAGCACTTTTACATGGGTATTAATTTCTTTGAGACGGTCATAGGTCTCGCCACCGCTCATGCCGGGCATAATCAGGTCCATGATGACCAGATCAACCTGGGTGGACTTTTGGCGGTAAATCTCTATGGCTTCCTGCCCGCTGCTGGCGGTCAGCACATCATAACCCAGTTCCTGCAATAGCTCCTGTCCCACGTCAATAATCATTTTTTCATCATCTATCAATAAGATGATGCCGTTACCGGTAACAACGGTCGGTGTTACCGTCTTGACTTCCGGTTGAATTGCTTTGGCTGAAGCCGGTAAATAAATCGTAAATGTCGTGCCCTGTCCGGTTTCACTGTAGACGTTAATGTAGCCACCATGATTTTTGATGATACCGTAAACCGAAGCCAGCCCCAGCCCGGTCCCCCGGCCCATTTCTTTGGTCGTGAAAAAGGGTTCGAATATCCGGGCCTGCGTCTCTTTATCGATGCCGATACCCGAGTCGGTTACGGTGATCTTGGTGTAATCTCCGGCTTCGACTTTATAGGGCTGGCTATTGATAAAATCAGCGTCCAGAACGACATTTTCGGTTTTTATACTCAGGCTGCCGCCATCCGGCATGGCCTGCCAGGCATTGACATAAAGATTTAAGAGGGCCTGTTCGATCTGCCCCCGATCAACTTCAACCGTCCATATTTCAGGGACCAGATCCATTTGAATGCGAATTTCTTTTTTCGTGCGACCGAACATCCTGGCTGATTTCTCGATCACATCGTTGATATCTGTGGTAATGGCGTGGTACTTGCCTCTGCGGGCAAAACCCAGCAGCTGTCGGGTTAATTCCGTACCGTTTTCAACGTAGGTTTCGATATTTTTTATTTTTTCGTAGCCGGGATGGCCCGGATCCGTCTTAATCGCCATCAAGGAAGCATTGCCCTGAATTCCCATCAGTATATTGTTGAAGTCATGGGCAATACCTCCGGCCAGTGTGCCAATGGATTCCATTTTTTGGGCTTGCTGAACCTGCACCTCAATTTTCTTTTTTTCGGCTTCCGCCTCTTTTCGATCGGAGACATCCCGCAAAACGCCACGAAATCCCGTGGGCGTGCCGCTGGCGTCACGCAACAAAGATGCGGTAAGCTCCAGCGCAATTTCCCGGCCATCTTTGCCAATCGAATCATAGCCGGTTACCCGAATAGGATGACCTGATTTTTTAACCCGGGCATAGATTTCATCCATTTTACGAACGGTGGTCGGCGAGGTGAAGGTGCGGATATTTTTGCCTTCCAGTTCGCTGCGCTCATACCCCAGGATTTTACACAGGGGGTCATTGAAAAAGGTCAGGTTGCCGGCTAGATCGATTTCAAAGTAGCCTTCCTCCAACCCTTCGACAATCGACCGATATTTGGCTTCGCTTTCAAGGAGGGCTTGATCCGCCAGACGACGCTTGTTGGAGGTATGCTGGAAGTGTGAGGTGAACACGGCAAAAAGACACAGCACCAGCAAGCGGGTAAAGACTTCAAATCTGTTTGGTCCTAATAGATGCTGAATGAAGTTGGCCTCGGGTTCCAGGAAAAAATACATAAAGGATTCACACACCCAATAGAGGGCCGCCAGCGCAATTCCGGTGACGACCATTGAATCCATAAAGGCACTCTGTTTTTGCGGATTGCTTTTCACGCAGTCATACTTTTTTAAAGCTTATACGGTTGAAGGGTTCATAATTCTGGCTTCTGGCCTCTGGCTACCGGCTGCTGGCTGCTGGCAAAATTGCATCGTTCGATATTCAGAAAACACAAATCGTCATCCGGCCTGTGTCGTCTGTCTTCTGACATCCGACCTCTGTCCTCTGTTTTCTAAACCATGTAACCTCTTAATTTTATATTGATATGCTGGCTGCTGTCAAATGAAATACGTACAGGTCCGTATATGTCCCCGAAAATGCAGGACTTCACGCCGCAAAAAAACACAGACACGCTATTTGAGCCGTTTTAACGCTACCTTTGCGCAGCGTTTTTCAATATAAATTGCATTTCCGCAAAATTTTAGATATCCTATAAGTATATTTTGATAAATATATCAATCCCTTTGCCCTCAGGGTGCACCAAGCGCAAAATATAGCAATGCTCCGTCTCATTTCATCCAGTTTAGCAGTCATCCCGTTGTTTTGAGACTGTAAAGGCGTAGCTTTTAATTAAACCTTTGGCGACAGCAAAAAAAATGAGTCGTCCGAGGTGAATTCAAAAAACACCCTGATAGCTGACTTTTGGAGATGAATGATGAGATCGATCAAAACAGTTTTGGCCATTATTGGAATTGCGTTACTATTGATGCGTCCGGCTGCCCAGGCACAGGATGAGGACTGGCATGCCAAGGGTCGCAGGTTACTCGGCCAGAAGCAATATGACGAGGCCATTAAGGCCTTTTCGAACGCCATTGACATCATGCCGCACGACTTTCAGTCCTATAACTACCGGGGCGTTGCCTGGGCGTTGAAAGCAGATTTCGACCGGGCCATTGCCGATTACAGTAAGGCCATCGAAATTCGGCCGCGTTACGCTGAAGCATACAACAACAGAGGATTTGCACATACCCGGACCGGCGATTTGAAAGCAGCCCTAAACGACTATACCCGCGCCCTTGAAATCAAACCCTTTTTTGTTGATGCCTATAACAACAAGGCCTGGATTTTGGCCACCAGCTCGGATCACCGAATTCGTGACGGCGGGCAGGCCGTCCGTCTGGCAACAAAGGCGGTTGAACTCAAAGCGGACATCAGCTCCATGGATACCCTGGCAGCCGCCCACGCTGCCACGGGCAACTTTGAAAAGGCGGTTGATCTTCAGACAAAAGCCATTCAAAAACTGATGGAGGAAAATAAGACAGCAGAAGTGCCCAAATACATGAAGCACTTACGAAGCTATCGCTCCCGTCATGCTCTGCTGATCGATTATTCCGCCGGGGCCCGAACAGCGGTAACCCAATCAATCCCAAAGGCTTCGCTGAAGGCGGGCTCAAAGGGAGGAGCTGTTGCACCGGATGAGAAAGCAAAGATAACAAGCACGACCAACCCGCCAAAACGGGCAGCCGTAAAACCGACCGGGCAAACACCGGCAGAGCAGACCAGGCCAGCGCCGTCCGTCAAATCACAAAGTGCCGCGTCCACCGTAAAAACACCAAAGCCGGCTGCTGCCCCGGGCGGCAAAAAGGCGGCCATTCCAGTCAAAGCAGCGTCGCCCGATAGTTCACCCAAGACCGCAACTGTCATAAAAACAGCAAAATCGACCGCCGCAGCGCCGCAAAAAAAATCACCGGCTCCGGCTGTCAAATCCTTACCGTATACCATTCAGGTCAGCTCCTTCCGGGATCCGCAAAAATCCATGCAGGTGGCCCGGAAGTTAAACACCAAGGGCGATCCGGCTTTTACCAGTCCGGTAAACATTACCGGAAAGGGAAAGTGGTACCGGGTTTACATCGGCAACTACGGGACCCTGGCAGAGGCTAAAGGTGTCGCTAAAGACCTGAAACGCCGAAAGTTTCGCTACGTCAATGTCACCCGCACGCCTTACACGGTTCAGGTGGGCGAGCCGATCCCCAAAAGCAAAACCGGAGAGCTTCAAACCCAACTGCAGGCCAAAGGCTATTTCAGTTACAGCCTGCCGGTGAAAACCGATCCAAATCGGATCCGGGTTCTCGTAGGTGCATTTGAAAACAAACAGGCCGCCGCCAATCTGAGCACGCAGCTAAAGCAGGATGGTTTTTCTCCTAAAATCACTCTGAAATAGAATCCGCTTTTTCCCGATGAAAACACACCACGATTTATCAGATATCCCCGCTCAATACGGAACCTGGCTTTTGCTGCTGTTAGCGGTCTTGATTTTCATGGTGTACAGCAATACCCTGACCGGACCATTTATATTTGACGATCGGCCAAACATCCAAAATAATGCTAAAATAAAGTTAACCCGGCTGTCTCTGGCCGAATTGTGGGAGGCCGGCTTTGAGAGCTATTCAAAGCGGCCGGTGTCCAACATCAGTTTCGCCTTAAACTATTATTTGAATGGTTACAATGTCGTTGGCTATCATTTCGTCAATATTCTGATTCACATTATTAATAGTGTCTTACTCTATTCTCTTGCTAAAACAACCCTGAACACTCCCGCCCTGCGCCGGCGCTACGATCCCTTTGCGATCACATGGATTCCAATTTTGTCGGCTTTCATCTGGGGACTGCATCCGCTGCTGACCCAGTCTGTCAGTTATATTGTCCAGCGCATGAACAGCCTGGCCACATTATTTTACATTTTGGCACTCTTGCTTTATGCAAAAGGCCGTCTGACACAGAATACCCGTTCAAGGCGATGGCTGCTGGCCGGTTGTGCAGCCAGCAGCATACTTGCTTTTGGATCCAAAGAGATCACGGCCACCCTGCCCTTTTTTATTATTCTCTATGAGTGGTATTTTTTAGGAGATAACACCAACTTCACGTTTAAAAACAAAAACCTGCTTTTGATAGGGGCATTTTTTTTAGTCATTCTTCTGGCGCTACTGTACATGGGCATGGCACCATTGGATGCAATTATGGCTCGTTTTTCCAAGCGCGATTTCACCGTCGACCAGCGGATGCTGACCGAATTAAGGGTCGTCGTCTTTTATATCAGCTTGATTTTCTGGCCGCATCCCTCCCGGTTGAACCTGGATCATGACTTTAACCTGTCCCATTCTCTGATGGACCCGATCACCACTTTGTTTGCCCTTATTGCAATTGTTGGCGCTATCGCTGCGGCTATTTATCTGGCCAAAAAGGCCCCGCTCATTTCATTTGGCATATCGTGGTTTTTGGGTAATCTGGTTATCGAGTCTTCTGTTATACCGCTTGAAATCATTTTCGAGCATCGTACCTACCTTCCGTCGACAATCTTTATTTTGATGCTGGTCAGTCTGGCTTTTCAGATCATCAGGCCCAAATGGCTGTGCCTTACCTTGCTGTTCACGGCGATCGCTGCGCTATCGGTCGGCACCTATCAACGCAACAAAGTTTGGGCGAGCGCTGTTGCCCTCTGGCAGGATAGCGTGTCAAAGTCGGCGCGTAAGGCACGACCGTACAACAACTTGGGCGTTGCGCTGGCCGCCGCAAATCGGATAGATGAAGCGCTTAAGATGTATCGAATCGCTTTGCAAATCAGGCCCAACTATGCACTCGCGCATTACAATTTAGGCTATACGCTGGCCAAAAACGGCCGTCTCGATGAGGGCCTGTTTCACTTCAAAAAATCCCTGCGCCTCGATCCGAATCACAAAGAAGTTTACAACGATCTGGCAGTTGCCCTGATCATGCAAGGCCGCCTCAATGAGGCCATTGATCACCTGCAACAAGCGTTGCACCTCAGCCCTGAATATGCCCCCGCCCATAACAATATGGGAATCGCACTGGCAAGACAAAACCATCTGACGGAGGCCATCCATCATTATCAAGAGGCGCTGCGCATTGATCCCGAGTATGCAGAGGCGCACAACAACCTTGGATATGCGTTGCAACGGCAGGGTAAATTTAAAAAAGCCCAATATCACTTTGGCGAAGCCCTGCGTATCAATCCCGACTACGTCGCGGCCCAAAAAAATTACACCGAAAATCAGCAAAACCTAAAATAGCTTGACAACTGAACCGGCAAGGGTTATGTTTGTTTTGAGCATATACTCATAATGAACTTAATCTTTATCCTGCGGATCTCAACAAACAAGGTCATTACTTGTATCCGCAACCGAACAACAGGGAGATTGTGCCATGAAAATTGCCATCAGTTCGTCAGGTAACAGTTTGGATGCTCAACTTGATCCGCGATTCGGCCGCTGTGCCTATTTTCTGATCGTTGATCCTGCGGATATGCGCTTTGAGGCCTTTGACAATCAGAGCGCCGCTCAGAGCAGCGGGGCCGGCATCCAAGCCGCTCAATTTTTGGCAGATAAAAACGTGAGTGCGGTTATCACCGGCCATGTCGGGCCCAATGCCGTGGAAACCCTTGGGGCCGCCGGCATCGACGTCTTTGCAGAACAGCGCGGCACCATCCAGGAAGTGGTCAACCGTTATAAAGGCGGTGCCCTTGAGCCCACCACCCAATCCACCGTCGACAGTCACTTTGGTTTAAACGGCGGAGCCGGATCCGGAAGCCGCGGCGGCAGGCGACAGCTATCCGGTGGCGGCCGGGGTGGCGGCCGAGGTGGCGGTCGGGGCATGGGACGCGGCGGTGGAATGGGGCGCAGTTAATAGAAACGATTGAATTGAAAGCGGTTTGATATGATTGTCAGTATTGCCAGTGGAAAGGGCGGAACCGGTAAAACAACTGTGGCCACCAATTTGGCACGATCGGTGGGTTTCGACGTCCAATTGCTGGACTGTGATGTCGAAGAGCCCAATGCTCATCTGTTTATCAATCCCACGTTTGAAAGGTCGGAAACGGTTTTTTTGCCGGTGCCGGAAGTCAATGAGGATCGGTGCACCTATTGCGGCAAATGCGCACAGATCTGTCAGTTCAAGGCCATCGCGGTGGTCGCTCAAAACGTATTGGTTTTTGATGATCTTTGCCACAGCTGCGGCGGGTGCTGGGAAGTTTGTCCGGAGGACGCCATACAAGAAGGACGGCGTGAACTGGGCCTCATTGAAAAGGGTCGCAGTAACGGCATCGAGTTTATTCACGGCCGCCTGCGGGTGGGTGAAGCCATGTCACCGCCGTTGATTAAAAAGGTGCGTACCTTTCAGGATTCCAACAAACTGACCATCATCGATGCACCTCCAGGGACGTCATGCCCGGTGATCGCTGCCATGAAAGAAAGCAATTTTGTACTGCTGGTCACCGAGCCGACACCCTTTGGATTATATGACCTGAAACTGGCGGTGGGTGCCGTTCAAATGCTCGACATCCCCATGGGACTTGTGATTAATCGATCTGATCTGGGAGATGACAGGGTTAGGAGATATGCCCATCAAGAAGGCCTGCCGATATTGATGGAAATTCCGTTTGATCGGCAGATTGCAGAAGCCTATTCAAAAGGCGAGCTGCTGGTTGAAGTTATGCCGCGGTGGAAAGACAGATTTTTGGCACTTTATGATAAAATCAGGCATCTTTCCAAATAGCGAACACCAGACACCCAACACTAAACACCAAATACTAAACACCAAACATGAAAGAACTCATCGTCATCAGTGGCAAAGGCGGGACCGGGAAAACCAGTCTGATTGCAGCATTCGCATCATTGGCTGAACGCAAGGTGCTTTGCGATGCGGATGTGGATGCCGCCGATTTGCATTTGATTTTAGACCCGCATGACCTTACGCGGTCCGATTTCAAATCCGGCCACACGGCAGAAATTGATCGAAACAAATGTACAGAGTGCGGTCTTTGTCTTGACCTGTGCCGGTTTGGCGCCATCGGAAATAATTTTAAAGTCAACCCCGTCGACTGCGAAGGCTGCGGGGTCTGCGTCCATTTCTGTCCGGAAAAAGCCATCGCTTTTCCGGAGAATACATGTGGCGAATGGTTTATTTCCGACACCCGCTTCGGCCCCCTGGTTCATGCCCGGCTCGGAATTGCCGAGGAGAACTCCGGCAAACTGGTAACGCTCGTGCGGCAGGAATCCAAAAGGCTCGCCGACGAAAAAAAACTTGATCTTATTCTTACAGACGGCCCGCCCGGCGTTGGCTGCCCGGTCATCGCATCGATTGGCGGCGCCAGCGCCGTTCTGATTGTCGCCGAGCCTTCCCTGTCGGGTATTCACGACATGCAGCGGGTCGTCGCACTGGCCAACCATTTCAATGTCCCGGCCATGGTATGCGTTAATAAATTCGACCTGAACCCGGACTTGACAGCCGATATAGAAGCCTTCGCCAGGGGAGAGGGAATCGAATGCCTGGGCCGCGTTCCTTTTGACCCGACCATTACCGAGGCTATGGTGCAAGGACAAACCATTTTTGAGTCGAATTCAAACTCAAAGGCAGGCTCGGCAATCCTGCAAGTCTGGCGGAGGCTGTCATCTCGGTTAGTACTATAGATTGTATTTGGGTAGTTTATTTATAAAAAACTTTTAAACTCAATTGTTAAGGAGGATGAAACCATGAAATTTGCCATACCTTTGGCCAATGGGAAATTAACCGCCCATTTCGGGCATTGCCAGGAGTTTGCCATCGTGGAAGTGGAAGACAATCAGATAAAAAAACAGGAACTCCTCGTCCCCCCACCGCATGAACCCGGAGTGCTGCCGAATTGGCTGCATCAGCTGGGCGCGGACGTGATTATTGCCGGCGGTATGGGACAGCGTGCTATCGGCCTTTTTGGTGAAAAAGGCATCAAGGTCATTACCGGAGCCCCCGCCCTGGAACCTGAAAAACTGGTCAACAGCTACCTGGACAATTCGCTGATATCCGGCGAAAATGTATGTGACCATTAACTTTACGAAATTAGGCGACGCTACTGCGCTAAGCTATGGTGTGTTGAGCAGACATCAGGCTTTGGGCAACCGGCGCCTGGCCTCTGGCTTCTGGTTTCTGATCGGTGGCCGGGGGGTCTAACAAACAAAGGGTTGGCGGCAAATCGCCAACCCTTTTGGCTCTGATGGTGCCGGGGGCGGGAATCGAACCCGCATGGGCTAAAGCCCGCTGGATTTTGAGTCCAGTGCGTCTACCAGTTTCACCACCCCGGCAATCGGAGCTTATATAGGCAACTTGCAGGAAGTTGTCAATACTTCGGTTTGGGTCCTATTTTTTGGAATGGATTGAATCTATTTTTATTTTTTGCAAGTCGTGTGATAATTTAACTTTATACGGCTTCTATATTTCAGATAGACAACCCCGGATTTCATCTGCGCTGACCTGCCCTTCTCGCAAAATCCGCGGTGGATCCCCAGTGATATCGATCACTGTTGATCCAACTCCGCTGTCAAGTGTCCCGCCATCCAGGATCATATCCACCTGTGTGGTAATTTGGCGATCCAGATCCGGTGCCCGGTGGCAGCCCGGATGCCCGGATATGTTAGCGCTGGTACCGGTGATGGGACGGCCAGCCTGTTTCACCAGCGCAAGCGCCACTGCATGCGCGGGAATGCGCACGCCGATTTTAGCGCTGCCGGCGATCAATTGATGTGATAGAGTTTCTTGGGCTTTAAAAACCAGAGTCAGCCCGCCGGGCCAGAAGGCCTGCATAAGCGTCTCGGCGGCGGGTGGAATGTGGGCTACCAGATCCTTCAGCCGCTGTCGGCAATCGATCAACACCAGGATCGGATTGTCTGCGGGACGCTGTTTGATGCGCACCACTCGATCAACGGCGGCCGAATCAAAGGCATCGGCGCCCAGCCCGTAAAGACAGCGCGTCGGGAATGCCACCACCCCACCCTGCCGAATGATGGCCGCCGCTTCGTCAATAATCTCTGGCTCGGGTTTATCGGAATTTATTTTTCGAATAATCGATGGATTCATAGAGTGGGTTGTTTGTTTATTAACCGCAGACGGACGCAGACTTTTGGCCGAGCGACCTGCTCGGCCAAAACTTCCAATCGCCTCGCGATAAATATTCTATAGTGCCTGAATAAATTCGCCATGCCCTTAAACTGGCTGCTGCGTTATAACTGATTGGCATAAACCTGTTTGCCCGAAGGGCATGCAGGTTTCCTCCCGACAGGTCGTCGGGAGGAAAGAAAACTGTCTGCGCATGTCTGCGTATGTCTCGCGGTTTTAAAATGGCCTCTCATCAATCTTATCTAAATTGAATTCTCAAGCTTCTTGGCTTTTTGTTCGACCTTGACCGCCATGTCCTGCTTATACGCTTCATACCTGGCAGCCAGGTCCTCGTCAGCCAGCGCCAAAATCTGAACGGCCAAAATTCCGGCATTTCTGGCGCCCGGTTTTCCAATCGCCATGGTTGCCACCGGAATACCGGGCGGCATTTGAACGGTCGCCAGCAAAGCATCCAGACCCTGCAGGCAGGATGAATCAATGGGGACGCCGATGACCGGAAGGCTGGTGTGCGCTGCCATGGCGCCGGCCAGATGCGCCGCATGCCCCGCCCCGGCGATGATAACTTTGATCCCCCGCTCACGTGCCGTATGCGCCCAGGTGGCCGCTCGCTGGGGACTGCGGTGAGCAGAAGCAACGGTTATTTCAAAAGCCACACCGAATTCCCGCAGAACATCCGCTGCCGCTTTCATTACATCCAGGTCAGAGTCACTTCCCATAACGATGCCAACTTGTGGTTTTGTTTCCGTGCTCAATTTTCCTCCTTCTTTGATTTCAAAATGAGCTAAAATGCAAATTGAACTAAATTGAGCAAAAATTATAGTACAGAGATACTATGGTGAAACTTTAGGCATTTTAGGCATTTAAAACTTCAGACATTTTTCTTTGCCAATTTTTCCAGTACCGTCATTTTTTTCTGATCCAGATCCTGTCGGCTGATTCGGGCTCCTTTGATGCCTCCGTTTAACGCGATTTCCGACAGGTAACAGGTC
>JASFNW010000157.1:0-12230 GCA_050116835.1 Desulfobacterales bacterium | reverse complement strand
CCACGAGCGCACTTTGTATAAAGTGTGCGTAACTGCGCAGAAGATGAGGGTGGGCCCCTCGGAGCCGGCTTGCAGGAGCAGGCTTCAAACCACCTCAAGCTGCTGTGGCCAAAAGCCAGGGTAGTGAGCGTTGAGGAAAAGTCCCGGCACAAGACCGCGGCAGGTAGGACTCAGAAAGACGAGCGCAAGCGAACCATTCGATGAGGCGTCGAAAGAATAGGGATGAGGTCAAAACTGGGCTTCTATATTGGGTTCAGGACAAGTTTAGGGGCAACCTGTTTACTGCCTAAGCGGCCTCCGGCGTAAAGGCGGCGTGAATCTGAGTTAGGCTTCTGCGTGGAACGTGGGAACTCTTCATGTGATGTTAAGAGAAAACCCTATAAGTGAAATCCACGAAGGGGGACAGTATCGATGCACATGAAGGGGACGGATTATCCAGTAGTAGTGATGAAAGTCCTGTAATGGGGCTGGAGCGAAGGGGATGAGCCAGCTCGCAGCAAGCGATGGTCAACCCCGCGATTGCGGGGAAGGAGCCGGGTTCTTTTTGCGTAGACTTGAGACCGCGAGGTCTCAAGAGGATGGCTGGCAGGAGCCGTGTGAATCGAGAGGTTCACGTACGGTTCTGAGGGGGACTGGAGGTGAAATTCCTCCGGTCTACCCGACTCGGCATCATTAAAATTTCTGGTTTCCTGATGGGATAAGCAACGAAATGCGGTTAATTTAGGACCGGTATAGTTACGAAACCATTAACTATTTAGCGAAGCGAATGGTTCAAAACCTTAACACATATGAATTGTTGGTTATAGGAATAACCCTGCACGGTTTTTTCTTGGCTGGTCTGATGGCGATTGGCCAACTCATCACTTGTCACAGGTCCATTAAAAATATTATATTCTTCGGCCTATTTCTTGATTTTGCGTTTTTTGAATTGCATACCCTGCTGTATCAAACCCAGCTTATAGACCACTATATATTGTTAAATTCACTCCTTGTTTTAGCCCTGTATTCATTGGGGCCTTTGTTTTATTTGCTTGTGAGGTTTGTTTTACAGGATTCATTTACCCTCAAGACCGCCCATCTATCTCATTTTATCCCCATGAGCGTTGCCTTTATTTCAACAATGTTAGCTTTGGTCTATTTTCCGGCAAAAAACACGAAAATCATGTCCGGTTTCTTTTATAATCCAGCCCATATGTACATTACCTCTGGCGGCAGCATTAGTTTTCTATGCTATCTGGTTTCAATTTGGAAAATCATTCAAGCCGAATTGATATGGAAAACGGATGTCATAAAAAAAGAACCTGTGGCCCAAGTGGTCCTATTTTTTTTCATTGTTTTTTCAGTGGCGCTAATCTCAGATATACTGGCCGTCATTTCCAATAAAGCGATTTTCATTACGTTCTCTTCAGTGCTGATTTCACTTACGATCATTTTTTTGTTTTTAATCAGTTTTAAGTATCCCGACTTTTATCAGACAGCCCAACGGGCAGTTCAAAAACAAAAGGCCAAGCGATCATACTTGCAGGGCATGAATTTGGATCAGATCGAAGCCAAACTTAAAACTTTGATGACGAAAAATGAAATTTTTCTGGACGAGAACCTTTCACTACCCCAATTGGCAGCATGTTTGGATATTTCCCCCCACCAACTCTCCCAGTTTCTCAATACACGATTAAACAAGAATTTTAAAATCTTTGTAAATGAGTATCGTATCGCCAAAGCCAAAGATCTGCTGATTCAGGATAAAGACGCCAAAGTGCTTGCGATTGCTTTGGATGTTGGTTTCAAATCGAAATCAACTTTTAATGCCGCCTTTTTGAAAGTTACCAATACAACCCCCTCCGACTACCGAAAATCAAACTAAAACAGAAAAATTCAAATTTTTTCATTTTTTTTTGGTCCTATGTTATAAACTCGGTCGACGCTCATCCTACTAAGCTTTATATTCGCATTAAGAAAAATGAATTCCCAAGGAGGACTTATGAAATTCAATATCAAAGCATTCGCAATAGCTTCCGGCCTGATTTATGGTTTTGTTCTTTTTGTCAGCGTTTTGTGGTTAGTGGCCCGGGGGTATTCTAATCAGGAGACACTTTTGAGTATGGTCTATCCAGGCTTAACAATTTCCCCTTCCAGGAGCTTGCTTGGCCTGATCTATGGTCTTTTCGACGGCGTTATCATCGGTGCTCTATTTGCCTGGTTGTATAATCATTTGGCTAAAGCGTCCAATAGTTAATCAAATTACCTCCAACTGATGTGAGGTGGCGTGATCTGTTCTTAACATAAAATCGATCGTAGGATGGCCATGCAATATATTGGGATTCTGGAATCTGGTGCGAAACCGTTGATACCTCCAACGAATCAAAGGTTTTGGGAGCCTTCAAGAATTTGCGATATCATAATTTTGAAGTAGGCCTGCACAGTCTTCACTTACGACCCAGTCTCGGTGAATATTCTTGCCAAAATCATTTTGGATACAAAGGTAGATAGAGATTTGATGGTGATCAACAATCCTTTGAAGGTAAAGCACAAGGCCGATATCGTTATTATGGGCGGCGGATTTACTGGTTTGTCTTCAGCATATCATCTCATTCAACGATTTCCTGACAAAAAAATTGTAATTCTTGAAGGTGCTTAATGCGGCTATCCTACTAACATTCTGAAAATGTAAACCTTCCGTCAGCTAACCCAATAATATGTCATTAACCATGGTCAAAAAGCACGGCATGTAGAAACACGATACTGACCGTATTTATGCTAAAAATAGTTGACATGTGTCGCGTAACGGTTTACAGTCGGGCATGATCAAAAGCTTTAAGCATAAAGGGCTTAAAAAGCTTTATAAGTCGGGAAGCAAGCGGGGAGTTAAGCCGGAACATGCTGCCCGGCTGCGCTTGATATTAGCACGACTCGACGCCAGTACGGCACCCGGGGACATGAGCTTACCCGGTCTCAGCCTGCACCCGCTTAAAGGGTCATTGAAAAACCATTGGTCGGTTTCCGTATCCGGCAATTGGCGAATCATATTCCGGTTTGAAGACGGATATGTACTTGATGTCGATTATTTAGACTATCATTGAGGAGTAGATAAAATGGTCATGCACAATCCACCCCATCCTGGAGAAGTCATTCGGGAATTTTGTATAGAACCTTTGGGCCTCTCTGTCACGAAGGCGGCTGAGGGTCTGGGTGTTTCACGCACATCGCTATCTGAGTTGCTAAATGGACGGCGGGGCATATCGCCGGAAATGGCAATACGTCTCTCGATCGCGTTTGGCGGCAGCGCTGAAAGTTGGGTCACGCAACAGGCACAATATGACCTATGGCAGGCCATGCAGGGCGCAGAGAAGATCAAGCGTCAGGTCAGCGCATTAGCTTAATTCGCCTACAGGCCAAACTAAATGTTAACATTAGTATTTTAAGCTAATCAGTTGTTGTTGTGATCCCCGCTTATAACACAATTTGAGGTGCCGGACGATTTACATAAGTCTCTCAAAGTGTGCATAGCGGCTAGATAAAAGTGTTTCATTTTGGATACCAATACACAAGTTAATCCATTATAATTGTGTGAGACTCTGTGTGAGAAAATTCTCTGAAGCGATCATCCAAAACATCCATTGCCTGTCTTTCGGGCTCTCCAATTGAATGAAGATACATCTCTGTTGTTGTCCTGTTTCATGGCCAAGAATGCGTTGGATAGATCCAATGGGGACATTTGCTTGCTCAAGCAAAGAGGCGCCGAAATGTCGAAGAGCATGATAGCGGAAATATTTGACACCAGCCTTTTTACAAAGCGTTTTCATTATTTTTTTTCGCTCTTTACATGGGCCGATTGTCCACTCTCCATTTTTTTGATCCCAATAACGATGCCAAAGAACCCAGGGTAATCTTTTGTCACGTTTTTGGTATCCGAGGCCTCAATCCCGATTAATGTTCCCCTATCCATTTGGGAGTTCGTTTCTCTGAACGTTTGTCGCGTTAAGCATTTTAAAGTAAACAAGCTGCTTTTCAGACCAGCCGGGAAAGATCGCCTAACGTATAACCGTCTAGAAGGTGCTCCATTTCTTTTTCAAACATCCTCCAAAAAGTGATTGAAATACAATATTCTTCCCGGCTACAATGTTCTTTCTTCCCGTTGGTCACGCAGCCAGATATTTGGTAAGGTCCTTCCAGGCTCTTGAAGAAATCTCCAACACTCAATTTGTTCGGTTCATCGGCGAGTATATATCCAACTCCTGATGGACCGGATTCAATTTTGATGACCCCGCCTTTACTTAACACAAAGAGCAATTGCTCAAGAACCTGCAAAGGAATGTTTTGACGCTGGGAAATCAGTTTGGCCGTAACAGGTCCTTTCGAGTAATTACAAGCCAACTCGTATGCAATACGCAAGCCGTAATTTCCTTTTCGGGATATTCTCAAAACGATGATACTTTTTTAAATTTCATTTTGTAAAAGTCCTGACCCAAAGGGCCGGGCTTTGAGTTAACCCCTATAAGGGGTAGTTTGGCTTGCCTCCACTAGAATACCTTAGAAACCAATAGTTTCAACATCCTAAAAAGAAGAAAACTCTCCTGCAATCCGTTCCGCTCTTACGGCTCTTGCGCAGTCAGGGCAGAGCTTTCTTTCTATATCCGCACCGGCAGCACTGTCTGCGCGTTTTTTGACAAGATCCAGGTAAGCTTTGGGAGCAAAAGGGGTTCCGCATCGTTCGCAAGGCTCCAGGTCAAACTCGGCGATCAGCGTACCGCAGAAAAAAATTTTCCGTTTTCCTGCATCGTCATTCACAACGATGTTGTCATGCGGACATGCCGCGGCACAGCTTCCGCATCCAATGCATTTTTCAACGGTTCCTGCAAAATCAAAGAATGCAAGTCTCTCTCTTTTTGTGGAATTGAGTGTAAGTGCATTTATGCCCATTTCAGTGCATGCGAACATGCACAGTCCGTCGCCGCGGCAACGGTCGCACCGCAGACATCGTTTGGCCTCATTGACGGCCATATCCTGTGTTAAATCCAGGTCTACCTGACGAAAATTTTTGACTCTGTCCTCAACCGGAACCTGTCCCGGATGGGGCCGTTTCAGATCGACTTTTTCCTGGGCCGTCAGGTCTAAAACCGCCACACTGCCCCTGGATCTGGGGCGAACTATCGGATTTGGGACCGGTTTTTTCTGAAGATAACAGTCGATGGCCACCGATGCCCGTTTTCCCGCAGCAACCGCATCCACAACCATCCGCGGGCCATAAACCACGTCGCCGCCAGCAAAAACACCGGAAAGGTTGGTTTCCCCTGTGATCATGTCTGCTTTGATATTGTTAAACCGCCCGAGCTCGATTTGTTCTGCCGCTGCAGCGTCGGTGTCAGCTTCCTGGCCAATGGCTAAAATCAGCTGATCGATTTCAATTTCATATTCGGATCCTAAAATGGGCACGGGCCGCCTTCTCCCCGATGCATCAGGTTCTCCCAGCTCCATCTTCATCACACGCAAGGCCGAGATCTTATCATTTTTGTTAATGATTTTTTGGGGAGCGGCCAAATGGATAATCTGTACACCTTCATCTTCAGCTGCGCAGATTTCTTTTTCCCATGCCGGCATTTCTTTCCGGGTTCTTCGATAGAGAATCTTGACTTCATCAGCGCCAAGTCTGACAATGGTCCGGGCCACGTCAATGGCAGCATTGCCACCACCCACCACAATGACTTTTTTACCTATATTCGGATTATCGCCCCGGGCAACGGCCCTGAGAAAATCGATGCCGCCCAGAACCCCTTCCAGATTTTCCCCTTTAAGACCCATTGCATGACTGATATTTAAACCAACCGCTAAATAAAAGGCGTTGAAGCCTTCAGATTTTAGACTTTTCAGGGTGATATCCTCCCCAAAACAGATCTCGGTCCGGATCTCTACGCCCAGGCCTTTGATGTTGTCGATTTCGATGTCCAGAATATCTTTGGGGAGTCGGTATGCCGGGATGCCGTACCTGAGCATCCCGCCGGCAAAGGGCCGTTTTTCAAAAATGGTTACTTGATATCCTTTTCTGGCTAAAAAATAAGCGGCACTGAGGCCGGCGGGTCCACTGCCGATGACTGCGATTTTTTCGGGTTTTTTATCCTTTACTTTACTTTTTCGGTATCCGTTGGCAGCTGCAGTGATTTTTGCTGTATAGGCCTTCATGAGTTGAATGCTGATCGACTTGTCCTGTTCTCCTCTCAGGCAGGCATCTTCACAGGGGTGTGGACAGATCAGGCCGCATGTCCAGGGAAACGGATTGTCCTGCAGGATCACATCCGTCGCCTCTTCATATCGGCCCTGACCGATCAGGGCGACAAACGTGGGAATGTCAATATAGGTCGGACAGGCTGATTGACAGGGCGCTGGACGGTAGTCAAAGCAGACGCCGCTGCTGCAGCGCTTATCAACCGTATGTTCTAAAAACGAACCTCTGTTTTCTTCGATCAGCGCCAGCAGGGAGAGGCCGACTGGCTCGACCGTTTCACAGGTTAAATTTAAATCGCGTGCTAGGCTTTTGAGTGCAGTCAGGTGCCCGGGCGTTCCCTTGCCCTCTTTAATTTCCACCAGCAGTCTTTTGATCCGGTTTAATATCCGGCGGGAATCTTCACTCTGTCGATCCAAATCTGCTGGTAGAAGCGAGAGTGCTTTATCAATAACGCAGCCTTTGTCTGACATTTGACATGATCTCCCTGATATCTGACAATAATTGCAGGGCCCCGGAACCTTTCGTCGGTTTCCACCGATGCGCTTTAGCAGCGGGTATTATTATGGTTTAAACATTTGCAATAGCCATGGCATAACGTTCCCGTCGATTGTCCGGGACCTGGTTTGCTTTATCAAATTTTAAACATTGAGATGTGCAGATGGTGACACAGGCTGGCTTGAGACCTTGATCCAGTCTATCTTTGCAATAGTCGCATTTGACCACTTTTTTTGTTTCTGCATCCCATTGGGGGGCTCCCCAGGGGCATGCTGACATGCAGCTTTTACAACCGACGCACAGGACCGGGTTCACAAAGACAATTCCGTCTTCGGTTCGTTTCTGCATGGCCCCGGTCGGACAGGCCCCGACACACCAGGGTTTTTCACAATGGAAACAGGTCATGAAAATAAAGGCGCCCCTGGGCACACCGTCGACCATCTTCGGCTCGATGGGGACGATCAGATTCGGTTTGGGGCCGACGGGCAATGATTTGCTGCTTTTACAGGCCACCTGGCAAGACTGGCAGCCAATGCAATTTTTGGTATCCTGGAACATAAAATACTGGCTCATCTGATTTTTCTCCGTGGTAGGAAATTTTCTTATTTACCCGGATTCAGGGTAACAAAGGTATGGTGCAATGCCGGACTGCCACCGACCCTATCGGTCACATTTTCCTGCAGAAGGCCGTCAGCCACACCTCTGTTGTAAGATCGGTTTGCCATTTCGACCTTGTGCCCAAAACCATGCAGCATGAAAACTGCTTCCGGGTGGATTAAATCCGTGACATATGCTTTGATCCGGCCCGATCCCTGCGTTGATACGATTTCAACCGGATCACCGTTGTTGATGCCTGCGGCGGCTGCCCGCTCCGCGTTGATCCAGAGCACGTTTTCAGACATCAGTTCGTTAAGGTACGGATTGTTCTGGGTCGCGACATGGGTATGCACGGCACAACGTCCCACGATCAGGCGGAACTGTCCATCAGGGGGTGAGGGCATGGATTCATAGGCGGGAAAAGATTCAAACCCGGCGTCCTCCAGCATGGATGAAACAAATTCGATCCGGCCCGACGGCGTCTTGAATTGAATTCCTTCTTCCCGGTCCCAGATAATCGCTTTGTCCGTATAGCTTACAAACCCTTTTTCATTAAAATCTTCCACCGTGAACCCGGTACCTTCCAACTGCCATTTCACCAGATCTTCCATGGATTCGTATGGAAAAAACCGTCCCACCCCCAACCGCTCAGCGACCTGTTTGAGGACAATCGGGAATTCTCTTCCGTCGTATTGTTGAGAAACGGCCTGCCGGGCGAGGTACATCTGGGGCTTGACCCCGTTGACCTGCTGGATGGCATCGGTTCGTTCCAGATAGATGGGCTCGGGGAGGATAACGTCTGAATACCAGGCGGTATCGCTAAAGTTGATCTCGCTGGTGACAATGAGCTCCAACTGCTCAAAGGCTTTTTGGGTTTCGTTCGAGTCCGGTATCGACATCAGGGGATCGTACCGGTGCACCAAAAGCGCCTTGATCGGGTAAGGGTCCTGATTTAAAATGGCGTAAGGCAGCATCTGGGCCAATCCGTGGCTGGTATCGGGTAACGGGAACTCAGCAGTCCCTGTTTTGTCAAAACGGATGTGATCGACAACGGGTAGATCCTGGTCAACAAGCTCTCTGGCAGGTTTTGCTCCCACTTCGCCCGGTCCTTTTTTGAACAGGTAACCGCCGGGGGTTTCAATGCTGCCCATCAATGCATTCAAAATTCCGATGGATCGACGCATGTAGGTTTCGTTTTCGTAATGGGCCGCCCGATGACCGAAATGAAACACAACAGCCGGACGGTCCTGGCTGATTTCACGGGCCAGGTCCCGGATGTCACCGGCAGCAATTCCGGTCTCTACTTCGGCCCACTCCGGCGTGTAAGGCCGGATAAACGCTTTGAGTTCTGAAAATCCTTTAACCCAGCGCTCTACATACTCTGCATCATAAAGCTCTTCTGTGAGGATGACGTGGATCAGCGCGTAATTCAGGGCCAGGTCCGTACCGGGACGGATCATCATATACCGATGCGCCTTTGTGGCCGTTACCGTCACCCGAGGGTCGATGTAGGTGACTTTAGCACCCCGGTCAATGGCCGCCAGAAGATTTTTGGTCTCCTTGACCTTGATCGCTTCAAGCAGATTGTGGCCGTAGAGAATGATGTGACGGCAGCTGGAATAATCCGGAGCCAAGTTGGTTACCTTGCACCCCAGCAGGGATTTGGCCGCCGTTCGATTCGAGCCCCGGCAGCAGGCGTCGTGGGTAAAATGGTTCGGAGAACCGATGGCCCGCATAAAGGTCTGGCTGACATGGGTGCTGACCTGCACGCGTTCCCCCATGGCAATGCTTCTAGCCCCGTGCCTGCCGATGATCGATTTTAATTTGTCGGCAATATAATCCAGGGCCTCATCCCAGTCTGTCGTTCGCCACTGCCCGGAGCCGCGCGCAGCGGTGCGGATCATGGGCTGTTTAAGCCGCTGGTCGTCATTGAGCAGAGCTGCCCCCGAAACACCCCTGGGGCAGATGCTGCATGCCATGCCGGGTACATGGGGATTGCCCTCCAGGAATGTAACCCGGTCCTTTTCAACGGTAACCCTTATCGGACACCGGGCCGAACACATATTACACAAGGTGCAAATTTCTTTTTCCATGTCATCTCTCCAGCATTACATTTAATAGAAAACTACAGCGGGAACAATGACTTTTCATCTGATTGCTGTGCATTCACTATAAATATAAGAGAAGGTTTTATCCGGCTTTTCACCCGGGCATGACACACCCTGCACCCCCTTAAGCTGTACGGAGATCCGGGGTGTGTTTGGATCCCAGGCGTGGATTTCTGTCTTAAAACGTTTGATACAAAAGTCTTTGCCAAATGGGCTCAGCTGGCAATATGGGATGACATCTTTTAAGAATTATCAAAGGATACCGACCCTGAGGCCATTTTGATTGACGCCTCCTATATCAAGCTGCACCAATATGGGGTCGGCGCAAAAGGGGGCACTTCAAACAGGAAATAGGCCGTAGTAGAGGCGGTCTGACAACGAAGATCCACGCTGTTGTCGAAGCCCTTGGCAATCCAGCATATGCCTGACTGGTGGCCATGTTCATGACATCTCGCCAGCCTACGGCTTGATATCGGGGCTGTCGGCTGAATATCTTCTGGCAGATAAAGCATATGACGCTGAGAAATTTATTGCCATCTCACATTCCCAGGGCTCCACAGTAGTAATTCCGCTGCTAGCTAACCCCGACAAATTTCTTGGCTAGCTTGACGCCTGCTATGGCATCAACGGCATGTCCGTCGGCGCCGCATTCTCCAACCGCGAACTTTTCGGTTACCGCGGCACCGCCGCACATCACCTTTACCTTATCTTTCAAGGGACTGTTCTTGATGGCAGCCACTGTCTCTTTTACATAGGGATCGCCTGTGGTCAAAAGGCTCGACAAACCGACGATGTCCGCATTAAATTCTGTGGCCTTCTCTACAAATTTCTCCGCAGGCACATTTTCGCCAATATTGTGCACTTCAAAACCGGCACTTTCAAGCATCAATATAGCCAGGTTTTTTCCGATATCATGGAGATCGCCGAATACGGTTCCTATAACAATTGTTCCCAATTTCTCATCATCGTTGCTGTCTTTTTTTAGAAGCGGTTTGATGATTTCCACGCCGGTTTTCATGGTAAGGGCCGCAATCATCATTTCCGGGACGAATATTTTTTTGGCCTCAAAGCGTTCGCCAACTTCTTTCATGGCTTCGATCATGTAATCATTGATAATAACTTTGGGATCCGTACCGTTGTCCAGTGCCGTTTGGACAAGGCCCGCTATTTCTTTTCGTTTCCCCTTGTTCACAGCATCTTTGATTGCTTCCAGATTTTCCATTTTATAAAAGTCCTTTTTTTGTAATTAATAATCCGTTTTAATCGTCTTCAGGAAACTGGTCTCGGTATGCACCGATAAAATTCATGGCAAAACTGTCTTTGCCATGAAACAAATCCGTCAACAGAAGGGTTTGCCGGATATCCCATACGGTCGGATCCGTAATCGGACAGGTCAGCCCGTTAACAATGGCCATGGCTAAAAACACACAGTTGATCGCCCGGCGGGCGGGTAGCCCATAGGAAACATTGCTGGCTCCGATGGTCTGGTTCACCCCGAATCTGGCACGAATTTGGGCCAGTGAGTCCAAGGCGCTCAGGCCGGCTTGGTCATCAGCGGCAACACTCATCGCCAAAGGATCAATGATTACATCTTCTATGGGGATGCCCAGTTTGGCCGCTTCGTTAAGGATTTTGTCAGCAATTGCCAGACGGGTCGAGACGTCTGTCGGGATACCTTTGTCATCCATGGTCAGGGCGACTACAGCTGATTTATACTCTGCCACCATGGGCAATACTTCTTTTAGTTTGGCCTCTTCACCGTTCACAGAATTCACAAGCGCTTTGCCTTTGTAGACTTCAAGACCAGCCCGCAACACGCCAGGTTTGGCCGAGTCGATACAAAAAGGTGTGTCAGTGACTTCGCGCACGGCATGAATACCGTCAATCATCAGTGCCTGCTCGTCTGATCCGGATACCCCCACATTGATGCCCAGCACCTGGGCGCCTGCCTCAACTTGTTTCAACGCTTCATTCTGCACATGGCCAAAGTCACCTTCCTCCAGGGCCTTGGCCAGTTTCGAACGCCCGGTGGGGTTGATGCGCTCCCCGATTGCCACTACGGGTTGGTCATGGCCGATAATGACCTCTTTTTTGTCGCTGGATATTTTAGTTTGCATCTGTTTCTCCCTGATCGTTAAGTCCTTCGAATTTGGCTGTCTTACTTCAAAATTCCAGGTAATACCGGCGCAGAGTATTACTGAACTGAAATGATGGCTAATGATTTATTTTTCCGTAGGTCATTGCAGTTTGACGCGCAATCCGCACATTCTCATCCGGGACGCCGTGAGTTAATCCTACCGTATCGATGGAAAAATTCGAAAGTGGTTCGCCCTGATCAATCACCTCCTTTACAGTGGCTTCGATCCCCTCTGCAGTGTCGTTTTTCATCTGCACCGGGCTGATACGGGCGTTGAAGGCCACGTCAGGACCGTATATCTTCCGGCCTCGGGCAAAATCGCTGCCAAAGCCTGCCTCTATAAATACCAGGTTGGGCACCTTGGCATATTGTTCCGCAACGGTATCCAGATTGCCGCAATGATGGATTCCGAAAGGATTGCAGGCTTTGCTCAACATGGTGTCGTATGGCAGGCCGAATTCTTCATAGGTGTCGCTGGAGATCTGTTCTGTCGTGCAGTTGGGCACACAAAAAATTTTAGGATCACACATCGGGGTAACATCGGCTGCACCTGATCCCGTGATCGGGTAGATCAAATGCCACAAATCGATTATACAGTCGGTGCAGAATTTCAGCAATCTGTGACAAAAATCAGGATCTTCAAAATAATCGATATACAGCTGGTCTCCTCTTA
>JASFNW010000156.1:0-12261 GCA_050116835.1 Desulfobacterales bacterium | reverse complement strand
TTGGTAACCGCCTGATTCAGCGCCTGGTCTGTTTCCATTAGCCGGGCAAATCCACTGAGCTCCTTTTGATAAGCATCGGTTTGACCATCCTCTTTGCTGATCAGCAACAGGGCCTTGGCGTAACGCCGCGCGACAGCCAAGTTTTTCATTATGCCACCACCTTATCTAAATATTCGTTAACAAGTTTACTCTGATCCTCGTCGGTAATTGCTTTTTTCAGCATTTCTTCTGCCTGGACCAGCGATTTTTCGACCACTTCCCGTTGCAACTCCTGTCTGGCTTTGTCAAATTCATGTTCGATATTGCGTTTCGCCTGGGCCTGCAATTTTTCTGCAGTTGCCTCAGCCTCTTTTAATATTTTAGCCTTGGCTTCGTTGCCCTGTTGAATATACCCCTGGACAATTTTTTCGGCTTCGCTCTCCAGCTGGGACAATTTATCATTATACTGTGCCAGTTTTTTTTCGGCTTCGGCTTTTTGCGTCTCTAAACTCTCCAGCTGCTCTTTGATGGTTTTCATGCGCGAACTTAACGCCTGTGAAATCGGCTTGCGCAAAATAAAAATAAGGGCAACGAGCAGCACGACAAAATTCATGACCCGATACGTATCGGTGGCGACCCAACCTTTTCCGCCGCCGCCCTCGCCAGACGCAGCGGATGCAGTTCCGGCAACCAGGCATAAAAACACAATCAAAATGCCGAGCAGGATTATCCTTATCTTCATTGAACCGTCCTTCCTAATATTTTTTGGCAAATATCATCAGCAAATTCCGTTACCTTGGTTTGCAATGCAGCTTTAGCGGTTTGAGCTTCATGGGAAATTTTCTGGCGGATATCTGCCAATTCCGATTGGGCTTTTTCATTGACTTTGGCAATAACCTCTTTTTCTTCTTCAGCAGCATCCTGCAACAAGATCTCTTTTTCATTCAGACCTTTTACCCTTGCCTCTTTGATGCCGGCCGCAAAAGCCTTATCTTTTTCCTCGGCGTCATCATTGTAAGCTTGGATGCTAAGCTCAAGGCCGTCCATTTTTTCTTTTCGCTGTCGTAAAATGTTGCGGATCGGACGATAGAGGATGCGGTTTAATATCCACAGAATGAGGAGAAAATTGGCGATTTGAATAAAAACGGACCAATCCGGCATGACGGTAACCCCGCCACCACCGGACTCCTCCGATGACCCCAGGGCCAGAGAAGCCGCCAACAACAGCAGGTTGAGCACAGTTATCAGAACGATAGAAGAATGCTTTCGGTTTCGACTGAAAATCCTCATTTAGTACTCCTCCGTCGACGAATTTTTACACAACTGGGCGAATTAGTTTGATTAATGTCAAAAGGATGGTTTGGCTCGGGCGGTCTATAACATCCAGCCCAAGTAATTGTCAAAGGATTTTTTGCAAATTTTGGCAGCCTTTCGAAGACCTTAGGATGGAAAAATGTAGGGGGTCGCTTCCGGTTTTTTTTACGGTGCCCGGTTTGCTTTTCATGGCGCATTTGCCGTCAAAATGCCCGCCAGGTGCCTGTTTTTAGAGCCATGGCGGCACACCCACGGATCTGCCGGCAGGCGCTTTTGGAGCACGATCCGGATGCAAAGGCTATTTCGGGATCGGTTGTTGCACCCTTCAGTCGAGCATAAACCGCCGCATACTGACATTGAGCAGCAGGCCAATACTGATAGCAGTGGTTAATACCGAGGACCCGCCGTAACTGACAAAGGGCAGCGGCACCCCGACGACCGGCAATAAGCCCATTGACATACCAATATTGATCAGGGCCTGCCAGAAAATCATCGCGGTAAGGCCAACAGCTAAAATTGTACCGAAAGGCTCGCGACAGGCATGCGCCACATTCAAGCCCCAGATGATCAAAATCAAAAATAGTAGAATAAGCGTAACCGATCCCAGAAATCCCCATTCTTCAGCTAAAACTGAAAATATAAAATCGGTGTGCTCCTCCGGCAAAAATGAAAGCGCGTTTTGGGTTCCTTCTAAGTATCCTTTTCCACTGAGCATTCCGGATCCAATCGCAATTTTTGATTGAATAATATGGTAGCCTGCACCGAGCGGGTCGCGATCCGGATTCAAAAATGTGAGAATCCGCTGTTTTTGATAATCCTTTAAAAAAAACCATATGAGCGGAACCATTATGGCTCCGGAACCAATCAGATATATGAAGGAGCGTCTTTCAATTTTAACAAAAACTGTGACGGAACCGGCTATGAGTAACACTAAACCCGCCGTACCCAAGTCCGGTTGTATACCGATTAATAGAACCGGCAGCATAATTATCATCAGCGGTCGCACCAATTCCCTCAGGCTGTATCCGTCTGTTTTGGCATCCTTGGCGTAATAGCGCGCCAGCGCGATGATGACGGTAATTTTTACCAGTTCGGAGGGTTGCAGCGATACAGGGCCCAGAATCAGCCAGCGTCGCGATCCGCCGATATATTTACCTAAAAATATAACCGCCAGCAGCAACGCAATCCCGGCAAAGTAAATTGGCTGGGCCCAGCGATCCAAAATTTTATAATTAAACAAAAAAGAAGTCACCATGGCTATCAGCCCAACGGCAAACCACAGGAGCTGTTTGTAGAAGAGCACCTTTTGAGGGGTCGGTGTCTCAGCAGTTACCGCACTGTACAGAGTGAGCAGCCCGATGCACCCGATCAGGATAGCCAGGCCCATCAGCCCCCAATCAAAATATTGTACCAATCTGCGATCAAACATCGTAATTTTACTCCCGCTTTTGCCTTCAAACAGGTTTTAGGAGCCAATCAAAGCATCCAGGGGTTCAAGCATCTGTTGGATTCGTTATATTTGTCTTATTGGTTTAATGAGTTGGATTAACCCGAACAAATTGAACCAATTGAACCAATCAAACTCATTAAACAATTAATATACCCGAAACCTGATATGGGATAGCGGCCAATTTAACCACCGTCCTTGGTGCTACCCGCATCCTTTTGTGTTGCCACTTGGGTTTTGACAGCAGGGTGACGCAAAAAGGTTTTGATCATCTCTTTGGCAATCGGGGCGGCAGCACCGGAGCCGTGCTCACCATGCTCGATGACAACCGCAACCGCTATTGTCGGCTTTTCAGAAGGTGCGTAGGCGATAAACCAGGCATGGGACCGCAAATGGGCCGGCATGTTTTCTTCAGCCATGGATCCGCTCTCTTTGCGACTGATCACCTGGGAGGTACCCGTTTTACCGCTGAACTCGATATCAGCCAGTCGGCTGCCACGCGCCGTTCCTTTTTCACCATTGACCACTTTCCACAAGCCCAGCTTGACAAGCGCCAGGTTAGCAGGGCTAACCGGCAGTTTACCGATCAGTTTGGGTTCATTTTTTTGCAGGAGCTTTCCATCCACGGTCTTAATGTTGTCCAGAATCTGAGGTTGATATCGATTGCCGCCATTAGCCACTGCCGCGGCTAAAACCGCCATCTGAATGGGTGTTGCCAGGTTGAATCCCTGACCGATGGCAATCGACAGCGTTTCACCTTTCTGCCAAGGCACACCGGTGCGTTCCCTTTTCCAGGCCGCCGTGGGAATCAGGCCGTTGGCTTCATGATCCAGGTGAACGCCGGTGGGTGATCCCAACCCAAAAGCCTTCGCATACCATGCCAAGCGATCGACACCCAGTTGCTGCCCCACCTGATAGAAAAAGACATCGCAGGATTCTTCCACGGCCTTGACAATGTCCACCTCTCCGTGCCCCCCTCTTTTCCAGCAACGATAAACCCGATTGCCGAATCGATAATACCCCGGGCAATGTAAAACGCTGCGATCATCAATGACGCCTTCTTGCAGCCCGGCAAGTGCGGTGATGACTTTATAGGTGGAGCCAGGGGGGTATTCGCCCTGAATGGCCCGGTTTGACATCGGTCTGAAGGGATTGGAAATCAGCGAATCCCATTGCTCGCGGGTGATGCCGCCAACAAATGCATTTTGATCAAAAGAAGGTCTGCTGGCCAGGGCTAATATTTTGCCAGATGACGGTTCGATGGCGACGGCAGCGCCGACCACACCCTCCAGCAGTGCTTCGGTGCGTTGCTGCAAATGTTGATCGATGGTCAAATAAACATTATGACCGGGTTCGGCTTCAACGGTCTTCAAAATTCTGACCACCAAACCATTGGCATTGACTTCAACCTGGCGACCGCCCCGCTTGCCTCGCAAAATATTTTCATAAACCTTTTCGGCGCCAAATTTGCCGATCAGATCCCCGCTGCGACAATCCGGATATGAACCGCTTTTGAGTTCAGAGGGACTGATCTCACTCAGATAGCCGATCAGATGAGCTGCCTGGCGTTTACGAAGATAATGGCGTCTCAAGTTGATATCGACTGAGATTCCCGGCAGGTCGAATTTATTGACCTCGATAGAGGCCAGGGTATTGCGGCCCACATCCTGTTGAAGCAGCAAGGGGCTGTAAGCCGAAAGGCCCCGTGTCTGCTTTATTTGAGATAACAACACGTCTGTCGGTGTTTTGAGATGCAAAGCCAATTTTTCAAGGGTTGGCTTCAACGGCTCGGCATCTTTTAGCGTAATATTGACGTCAAAGGACGGCCGGTTGTCGACCAGCAAATCACCATTGCGATCGTACAGCCGTCCACGGGGCGGATCAATACTCTGCAGTCGAATGCTGTTGTTTAGCGATAATCGCCGGTACTCATCGCCCATGATGACCTGCAGAAAAATCAACCGAATAAACAGGACCACAAAGGCCACCAGGGCACAAACGATCGCACCGGTGATGCGTTGTTTGTACCAATCGGTATCTGCTGTTTTTAAGTACTTATCCATAAGCGTTTGGTGATGGCGCGGCGCCATCCCATTGAATATTCAATCGTTTCGCCACGGCCAGCAATGACAACAGAAACAGGGGGCCTGTCGCCAAAGCCCAGAAAAATTGTTGCGCGACAACTACAAAAGCATCCGCCGGTAGGCGTCCCATCGGCCCGAAAAACGCAAAAGTGGCGACGATCAGAATATTTTCGACGATAACGGCACCCAACACAACCAGGGATAAGAAAAATTTATTGCTCACCCGCAAAAATTGAATAATAAAACGCACACCCAGAAACAGCCACAAATAGAAGGTCATGAACAATCCGAATGGACTCCCTGAAAGATTATCCATAATTAAACCAAGAGCCAAAGCAAATGGCAGGCTTTCGCGGATGGGCAAGCAGATACTGATGAAGATCACAAAGGGGATCAGCAGGTCATACATGCTCCGCATCACCGGTATGTATGGCAAAATGGTGGTTTGGATGATCAACGTAAAAAGACAGATGCCGATGTAAAAGCCATATCTCATAGCTAGCCTGCATCATCCTGTTTTTGCGGGGGTAAAATGACTAAAACCTCTTCCAGTTTTTCATAATCAACAAATGGCGCTACGGTAATTTCATAAAAGATATCCGAGTTGTGCTGGCGGATATCTGCGACACGCCCGATACGCAGCCCCTTGGGATAGACACCGTCCAACCCCGAGGCAATGACGGTATCGTCGATTTGAACGTCATGTTTGCCCAGAACAAATTCAAACCGGAATTGAGCAGCGGATTCTCCCTTGATGATGCCCCGTGCGCGAGAGCGCTGTACCAGGGCGTCAACCGCGCTGTTGCGATCAATGAGCAGCATGACTTTGGAATAATGACCGGCCGCTTCGATAACCTGGCCGACAATGCCGGTGGGTAAAACCACCGGCAGCCCCTTCCGCAGACCATCCGTTTTGCCTTTATCGATGATAATCGTTTTAAACCAGCCGGACGGGTCTTTGCCGATCACCTCGGCGGCCACGACTTTATTCGCCGGTGTTGTATTGAATTTTAAAAGTTCCCTTAGCCGGGAATTGGCCAGGTCAATCTCGTGCCATTGGTTGCTTTTCCCGATAAACTCATTCAACGACTTTTTTAGATTTTCGTTTTCATGGGCAACCGATACCAGAAAGAAATATTGGTTCCAGATATCCTGTGCAAAACGGATCGAACGGGTGACCAGCTCCTGGAAGGGTGATACCAATGAAAGGCCCACTCGACCTATTCCAAAGGTTGATTGGCTCTTGCTGGAAAATGAAAGAAGGATGACATTGACGATAATCAGTATGATAACGCCAACGATTAGAACCATCTTTTTGGAGAACATAACGCTTCGTTTATTCTAGCAACGCAATACGAACTCAGCTGACCACAACTTCCTTGAGGATTTCAAGATTGTCAAGGGCTTTTCCTGAGCCCAGTGCCACTGTGGACAATGGGTCGTCGGTCACTGTAACCGGTAGACTGGTTTCCTCTCGGATGAGTTTGTCCAGATTTTTTAGCAGTGCTCCCCCTCCGGTCAGAATAATTCCGCGATCTACAATGTCGGCGGATAATTCAGGCGGTGTCTGTTCGAGCGCGATTTTCACCGTCTCGACAATGGCATCAATTTGTTCAGAAATGGCGATTCGAATTTCTTCTGAGTCTATCGATAGGATTTTAGGGATTCCTGAGGCCAGATCGCGGCCTTTGACTTCGATGGTTTCCAGATTCTGGGAATCCGGATAGGCATTGCCGATTGATGTCTTAATCATTTCGGCAGAACGCTCACCGATCAGAAGGTTATATTTGCGTTTGATATACTGGATAATGGCGGCATCCATTTTATCGCCAGCCACGCGAACCGAACGACTGTAGACAATTCCCTTTAACGAAATTACAGCGACCTCTGTCGTGCCGCCCCCGATATCCACCACCATATTACAGGTCGGCTCTGTGATGGGCAGTCCTGCCCCGATAGCGGCTGCCATGGGTTCTTCGATCAAAAAAACCTCGCGCGCGCCGGCAGATTCGGCGGATTCTCTGACAGCGCGTTTTTCGACCTGGGTTATACCGGACGGCACGGCAATGATGATGCGCGGCCTCACAAAGGTTCGCCGGTTGTGCACCTTGTGAATAAAGTGACGCAACATGGCTTCAGTGACTTCGAAATCGGCAATGACGCCATCGCGCATTGGACGGATGGCCAGTATGTTTCCGGGTGTTTTGCCGAGCATATTTTTGGCTTCGGCTCCGACGGCCAGAACACGGTTCCTGGATCGATTTCCGGTGCTGACGGCCACCACCGACGGCTCGCTTAAAACAATCCCTTTGCCTTTCACGTAAACCAAGGTATTGGCGGTGCCCAAATCAATCGCCAGGTCGTCTGAAAACACGCCTAAAATCTTATCAAAAAATAAGTTCATTCAAAAAGGCCTCACTGAAAAGAAAGTACAGAAAAATTAAGTGGATAGTAAACCAAATATATTGTAGCATGACAAGCAAAAATAATCATTAAAAAATTTATTCCCCCAGAGTGTCCATGACCGCATCATGCAAACAGGGTCTGAACGTTTTAATGCGTTCGTTTTCACGGGTAGGGTGCACGCGATTGGTCAACAATACGACAATGGTAGAACTTTCAAGATCCATCCAAAAAGAAGTCCCGGTAAATCCCAGATGCCCGACGCTATAGAGTGAAAAGCCCCGGCCGCAACTGGCACCTTTAAAAAGTGGCATATCAAACCCCATGGCTTTATCGGTCTGCGGCAGGCGTTTGAAAAATTGACGCAGCAATTCCTGGTTAAACACACCGCCCCGGATCTGACCCCGATAGGTGTGCAGCAATTCGACTAAAAGCGTATTCACATCGCTGGCGGTTCCAAAAAGGCCTGCATGGCCTTCGACGCCGCCAACTGCAAAGGTATTCTCGTCATGGACCTGTCCGACCAGAATTTCACGACGCCACGGACAGTTTTCAGTGGCCGCAAAAGATCCCTTAGGACCTACAGCATTACGGGCATTGAAAAAGAGTTGCTTCAACCCCAGGGGCCGATAAATTTCATCAGCAACAAAATGATCCAGCCGCCGACCGGCAACGTGCTCAACCACCCATGCCAGAATCATGAATCCCAGGTCACTATAAAGCACTTTTTCGCCGCTGGGTTGAATGAGTGGCTCCTCTACCAAAAATTGGCGCAACGCGGGGCGGCGCGAATCCATTGGAATTTTACTTAACTCTTTATAGTAAGGCCGGTAGTCCGGAAGGCCTGAATTATGATAAAGTAAATGCTTGATTCTGACCCGCGCTTTGGCGCCACCTTGAAAATCGGAGAGCAAATCGCCCAGAAAATCTTCCACCGAGATCTGGCGGTCTTGAACAAGATGCATCACGGCCAGTGTTGTCGCCAACGGTTTGGTCAAAGATGCCAGATCAAAAATGGTTTCGGCCGTCACCGGCACCTTTTCGTAGATATGGGCCAACCCATATGCCCGCAAGAAAACAACCGTCGACTCAGAGGAAACCAGCAAAACAGCGCCGGGAAAGATTCCCTCGGTCACGGCTTGTTTCATCATTTTGTCAACCGATTCCATTTCCATTTTACAAATGTTCTCTTCTATCTGGCTCCAGACCACTAGCGCCTGGTCGTTGATTTTTGCATCTGCACAGAAAAATTTACCTTTGGTATAATATGCACAATTGGAAAACAATCTAGAACGAGAACGAGGACGATAAGAGCATCTAATACCTTCGTCCTCGTCGTCGTCCTCGTAAAATCAAGCCATCATGCCCCCGCAACGCCTAACCCGTGTGTCGACAGGCCGTTGGACAGGCTCACGGTCCTGAGGGAGGTCGAAGGGCAACGCACAGCTCGAAACCCAACTACAACTGACAACGGACGACGAATAACTAACCAATTGTTGCAGGCTGTGCAAATGAAAGCAACTGGCGATCGGTATTCAGGGTGGCCGTTATGCCCACCGGAATGGTCAGGTTTTGCTTTCCGTGACCGATATCAAAACCCGCCAAAATCGGTATCTGCATGTCCTGGAAATGATCCTGGAAGATTCTGAAAATGTCGTCCAGGTTTCCGCAGTCTTTAAAGTGACCAAGAATAATACCGGCAATCCCTTTAAAACTTCCCGCCAGCTTCATTTGCGATAACATTCGATCAATGCGGTAGGGCGCTTCGCCGCGATCCTCCAACAACAGGATGTGATTCTCCAATCCGGCTTCGAAAGGCGTTCCCAGCAAATGGCACAATGTTGCCAGATTGCCGCCAATAACCGGACCTGTTGCCCGGCCGGCCTGCAGAACAACCCCGCCAGCAGGGACAATCTCTAACGGGGTATCGGATGCAAACGCAGCCGTTAAGCTGCGGCGCGTCATCTCGGGCGCAGTTGCAAAAGAGGTTACCATGGGGCCGTGAAATGTAACCAGCCCGCTGCGGTCCGTGATTGCTGCCAGCAGGGCCGTGATATCGCTGAAGCCAACGAAAATCTTGGGATGGCTGCGGATGACGTCAAAATCAACTAAAGGCAGCATGCGCAAACAGCCAAATCCGCCACGCGCACAGACGATGGCCCGAACTTCCGGTTCTTCAAAAAGTTGATTGACCAGTCGGGCACGGTGGGCATCGGCGCCAGCCAGATAGCCGGTCCTTTCAAATACTTCATTGGGCACCCGGGTCTCAAACCCCATCGATTGCAGAGCACTCAGGCCTTGCGCAAAAAGATCGCGGTCAAAAGGGCCGGCCGGTGCCACGATGCCGATGGTGTCACCGGGCTTTAATCGGGGTGGTCGGATCATTGTGCTTGTTAACAGGGCCATAGCAGTTACCGGTACAGGGTTCAACGTTTCAGGGATTCAAGGATTTGTTGGATTCGTTTTATTTGTTTCATTGGTTGAATTCGTTGAGCCAATGACGTAATTGAACCGTTCTTAAAGCCTGAGCTTTTGAACTTTATTGACATATTATCACTTGAGTGCTAACTATTGTCGCCTGTGTCGGGGCGTAGCGCAGTCTGGTAGCGCACTTGAATGGGGTTCAAGGGGTCGGAGGTTCAAATCCTCTCGCCCCGACCAGATATACCTATTTATTTTAACAGGTTATAATCTTCTCTGCAACTCAGAACCTTTCAAATCCGCGTCAGTTTTTAACATCGTAACGATCTTGTGACAATTCTGATATTTTCAGGACGGTTTTAAACGCCATTTTTATATTTTTAGCCCGTTTACCTTTGCAAGTAAACACATATTCCGATGCTGAATTCTGACATTCAATAGGATTACGGTTTCTAACTATTTTAACTATTTTATTCTCAAGGCCGCTTTATTATCATTGGCGCTATTATGTACGCTTTTTTTGAATGATAAATTCAGTTATTTGTCTAAATTTGTTATCTTATTTCATGCCTATTTCAGGGTTCACAGCTTGACAGCATCTCCAAAACCTGAGAAAAATAGGTCTGAGATTTTGTTTAATAGATTGCTTTTGAGTACGCATTTCATAGCAACAAAAGTCATTCACAGATCTGGAGGGAATCTATAATGGGCAAATTATTCATAAAAGGATCTTTTGTAGCGTTAATAACGCCATTTAATAAAGCGGGTAAGGTTGACTTCGATGGTTTCAAAACATTGATAGATTTCCAAGCAACAAATGGAACGAGTGCAGTTTTAATAATGGGATCAACTGGGGAAGTCTCTACGTTGTCAATTGAAGAAAAGCAAAAAATAATATCCAGTACCATGAAATTTAAAAATAGTGAATTGTTACAACTATATGGATGTACAGGCAATACAACCCAAGGAACCATTGAGATGGTAAAATACGCTGCAAGTGAAGGAGCAGATGGTGCTATCATCACGGTTCCATCATATATTGTGCCATCGGTGGAAGCAGCCGTTCAGTATTATATTGAAGTAGCAGATGCCAGTTCAATTCCAATTGGTATTTACAACAATCCTACTAGAGTGGGAACTGATCTTACAGCTGAAGCGATTATCAAATTAGCTTCACATCCAAATATAATCATTGATAAAGAAGCCATGGGGCGCCCTAGTCAAATTTCTAAAATATCGGCTGCTAAAACAGATATATCATTAATGTGTTGTGATTCGCCGAACTTGGGTTTGATTATACCAGTTATGGCACTTGGGGGACACGGGACAGCTAATGTAACTGGGAATATAGCACCACAAGAAATGGCCATGATATCAAAGCCATGGGAAAGCTTCGAAGATGCGCTCAACTGTCGAGAAACTTACTTAAAAATTTCACCACTCCTGTTTTTTAACTATTCAAAAATAAACCCCGTCCCGATAAAATCACTTATGAAAGCCTTAGGCCTTCCTTCTGGAGACTTAAGAAAACCAAACCTGAATATGGACAGCCAGGCCCTTGGAGTAGGCATCAAAATCGTAAAAGAACTTGGATTGAGTGAAAAATATGATTTCTCAATTCCTGACGAGCTCATTCCAAAGGATGAGGCAACAACGATTCAAACGGAGAGTGCATCTTCAAATGGATCGATTAAGTGTTCAGTTTGATCTTTGAACATATACATTTCCAATAATCATAATCTTGAAGATTGCAAAACTCCAAATTCTATAAGTTAAAGAAAATACGGCAAGGCGGATGCACAGATTTGCTTTGCGACTTTTCCCACCACATTTAATGCATCCCAAGTTCTTGCGAATGGAGGAGCATAGCACAAATCCCTAAATCTCACCGACATGATAAAAACTTACCAAGCCGATCCATAGCCTCTGCCAATCGATCAACGGGATGTGTCAGGGCAATTCGGAAGTATCCTTCACCACATTTGCCATACATAGAGCCTGGAATCATCCAAACCGCAATCTCATCTAAAACCTTGAAACACCACTCCTTGGAATTCGTAATGCCTTGCGGTAATGGCGCCCAAATGTAAAATGTACCCTTGGGGCTATCGACATCGATGTCGCACTGTCGAAGTGAATTTACAACAACATCCCTACGTTCCTGATACATTAAATTACGTTGATGCATGAATTCATTTGAGCCATTTAGCGCTGCGGTGGCAGCAATCTGTAGCGGATAAAACATCCCCCGATCGGAATGAGATTTAATCTTCGCCATCCCCGCAATAATTTCCCGATTGCCCACCATAAAGCCAGTCCTCCAACCACAAGCATTAAATGCTTTTGACAATGAATTAAATTCTATACCGACTTCCTTGGCTTCAGGAACTTGCAGTAAGGAAGGTGCACAGTAACCATCAAAACATATCTCTGAGTATGGATTATCAGAAATAACAGCAACGTCATATTTTTTGGCCCAATCCACCAAACGGAAATAAAAATCACCATCGGCATGGGCAGCCGTCGGGTTATTGGGATAATTAACCCATATCAACTTGGCGAGTTGTGCGAGTTCTGGATCAATTCTATCTAAGTCAGGCATAAAACCGTTTT
>JASFNW010000155.1:0-12292 GCA_050116835.1 Desulfobacterales bacterium | reverse complement strand
CCATCCATGTAACCGGAAATCCCCGGGGCGATTTGCTGCGAAGCGAGATGCAACCGTTTTACAAGCCGGAAGCCGAAAAAATCAGCCAGCTTTATGGCGATTTTATCCTGGTGAATACCAACTTTAATCATGTCAATGCTTTCTCGTCGTATCAAAATTTGTTCCAACCCATCAAAACACCCGGGGAGACAGAGAAGTTCGGTGAAGCGGCCAAAGGCATGAGCCGGGAATATGCGGAAGGATTGCGGGACCATAAACAGGCCATTTTTGACGATTTTCAACGGCTGATCCCCTTTCTGGATGAGGCCTTTCCGGATCATAAGATCGTCGTGCGCCCCCATCCAACGGAGAATCAAAACGTGTATCATCAATTGGCGGCGAGCTGCCGGAGGGTAAAGGTGACCAATGAGGGCAATGTCGTACCCTGGCTGATGGCGACAAAAGCGCTGATTCACAACGGCTGTACGACCGGGGTGGAAGCCTTTTTGATGTCCGTCCCGGCGATCAGTTATCGCGTAACCGTCAATGAAGAATACGATGATGGCTTTTATCGACTGCCGAACCGGCTGAGCTACCCGTGCTTTAGTCTAGAAGAATTGCAAGAAATGCTGCAAAAGGTTCTTATCGGCCAATTGGGACCGGCGGCGGGCGATGAGCGTCAGGCGCTGATGGCCGATCACATCGCTGCCCAAGATGGCCCTCTGGCGTGTGAGCGGATTATGGATGTGCTCGAAGCGATGATCGGGGATCGGACTGATTTGCCGCAGACCGCATTCAAAGAGCGGCTGGTCGGCTGGGCCAAGTTAACGAAACGCACCTGGAAAAAACGTCTCAAAGCCTACCTGCCGCGTTCGATCAACAAACCGGAATTCCAGCAGCATCGATATCCGGGCCTTCCGCTTGTAGAAGTGCAAATGCGCCTGAAACGGTATCAGGAACTGCTGGGGGATCGCAGCGAACTAAAGGTCGCTCAGATCTCGGATCATTTCTTCCACATCAGTGCCTGTTAGAGCGTTTTTCATATCAACTGACTTGTAAAATGACCTTAAGGTGCTTGCGGGCTTGAACCAGTTCCCAGGCATTCCTGAACTCCGCTAACGGCAATATTTTTTCTGTAAAAGCCTTCGTCTCCAACTGGGGCAAAAGCCTGATGGCGGCTTCAAAATCTTCACCCTTGCTGCCAACAGATCCCACCACTGTTTTGTCGAAGGCGACGATTTTTTCAAAGGTAAATTTTCGATGGGCATATGGCAGCCCCAATAAAAGAATCGTCGCACCTGCCGGACTCTCATGCAAAATAACGTCCAGCGCCTCAGGATCTCCGGTAACCTCGATCAAAATATCAAATTCATTGAATCGTTCTATATCACCGGAGGTGCGAATCGCTGAGTTTTTAAAGTATGCTAATCGCTGTGGATTGCGGTCAAATGCGGTCACCTGATGGCCATTGCGTTCGAGCACCCGCGCACAGAGATGCCCCAGAGGACCGGCACCGACCACAGCACAGCGCCAGCTGTCAGCTCCGGGTAGCGCTAAACGCTCCAAGCGCCGCAGTCCCTTTAAAACCACTGCCAGAGGTTCACAAAGACAGGCCTTTTGCATGTCGGACCCCTTGGGGATCCGATGGACAAATCGCCCGGGAACAACAACGTACTCGGCATAGCCGCCGTTGTGACCGATGACGCCCAGTTCGGTTCTGTCCTGACACCCAATTGGATTGCCCCGCTGACACGCTGCGCAGTGTCCGCAACTCTGAATACATTCCACGACAACGGGATCACCGGCTTGCAAATGATTAACATTGGGGCCGGTGGTCACGATATGCCCGCTAAATTCATGTCCCGGAACAATTGGATATTTGGCCATCCCATTTTTATAATACCCCAGGGTGCCCTCAAAAATTTCGATATCTGTGGCACAAACGGCCTCATAAGCAACTCGGATTAAAACGTCACCGGGTTTAACTTCCGGGATATCGCTTTCTTCCAAAGAAGCCTGACCCGGTCCATGGACAACTGCGGCTTTACAGGTTCTGTCAAAGAAGATATTCTCTCTGGTCTCTGGATTATCCATCACAGCACCCCCTAGTAATCCTTTGATCGTGCCAATGCATTTGTTGGATCGAAAAAGAAGGGTTTCGCGGGCGGCAGCTCTTGATTTTGACGAACGATGGTCTTTATTCTGAAAGGGCAACAGAATACGACCCAAGTCAACCATCGTATGGTTGATTTCAACCAAAGGGGTCGTCAGCGCCTGCCAACCGTGTTTTATGCCGATCCAACGGGCAGCGATGGCTTCACGATAATATCTTCGGCGGACCTGACGCCAGCTCTCTTCGTGGATGTGGTATATGGCTGCGTCGGGTTCATACACGACCTGGTAGCCTTGTTCCATCCAGTGTTTGGCCCATTCAATATCTTCCAATCCCGGCAGACTTTCATCGAAGGGGTGTTGCTGCCATAAATCTCTGCGGATGGCGGAATTCGCATTGTTGGCAAAAAAATGGGGCGGTTTTAACACTTTGTGTTTGGTGCCAAAGGTTCTCCGCATATCCTGCGATTCGCTAAAGTTGGAAGCTTCGCCCCCCAGTTGGCGTCCATAAACCATGGCCTTCTGGCTGTCGTACAAAGGTTGAACGAGTTTGGCCAGCCATTCGCTGTCGACCGGCAGGGTGTGGGCGGATACAATCACAATATATTTGCCGGCTGCGTTGCGGATACCCACATTGAGCGAGTGGCCAAACGTAAAATCTTGACTTTTTATGCGCAGCAGGCGATCGGCTTTTTGGGCAGCGATATCGGGTGTGCGATCCAGTGAGCCCGAATCGACAACAATTGTTTCAAAATCGCGCTGCGATTGCAAAGTGAGTGCATCCAGCAATGCCGGCACGTATTTTTCTTCGTTAAAGGTCCGGATGATGACCGATATTTCAGCTTGGCTATGGTTATCCATTTTTAATGTGTCAGAATCAGTTTATTGTTCGGTATTGCTAGAGTTGCAGGATTAGCCCTCCTCAGCTTGCTGAAATCCCTTGAGAAGGTTGCGGACAGTGTTTTCATGAACCCTTTGCCATGCAAGCGGACTGCTATTGGCATTGTGAGGCGCCAGAAGGCAGTTTTCCATGGTGCGCAAGGGGCTGTCTGCGGGCAGCGGTTCGTCTTCAAAAACGTCCAGGGCAGCACCGGCGATCTGTCCCTGTTGCAGCGCTTCAACCAATGCCGGTTCCTCCACGACGGGTCCCCGTGAGGCATTAATGAGATATGCACCGGGCTTCATCATCTGCAGCCGGTTTTGATTAATCAAATGGAAAGAAGTTGGATTTAAATCCGGATTGAGGCTGACAAAGTCGGCCGCCGTCAGCAATTCCTCGAGCGGAACCATTTCGATTCCGGTTTCCGACAGAAAATCATCCGGCGGCTTTACCGGGTCATTGCCCATTAACCGCATGCCAAAAGCCCTGGCCCGACGAACGACGGCTTTGCCGCAGTCGCCAACGCCGATAACCCCCAAGGTGCACTCCAGCAGCGAGACCAAAGGCGGTTTTTCCCACTGGCCGGCGCGGATATCGCGATCCATCCACGGCAGTTTGCGGGCAAATGTCAGCATGTAACCCAAGACGGTGTCGGCTACGGGTTCTGAAAAGGCATTGGGCGTTCGATAGACCGGTATCTCTCTTTGAGCGGCCGCTTCTGAATCGATCGAGTCAATGCCGGTACCCCATTTGGAGATCACTTTTAACCGCGGTGCGGATTCCAACACGCGCCGGGTAATGCGGTCGTCGCCGCATATAATACCGTCTATATCCGGTATTACTTCTAGTAATTCGGCTTCACTTAATCGCTCTTTTACATTGGCGGTGATCAATTCGATGCCTTTTGCTGCCAGCTGTGGCCGCCATTCTTCAATGACGGGTATAAAATAAGGTGCTGATACCAGTACGCGCCACTTCATTTTTTATTTAAACTCCATTGAGGTTAGATATCTTTGCGTCAACGCGTCTTTTCGTAACAGGTCTTCGACCAATTCAAGGTCTGCCGGATTATCCACGGCATGCGTCGAAAACGACGTTTCAACCATTTTGACCCGATGGCCATGTTCGATAAACCGCATCATATCAATGGATTCGGCCACTTCTAACGGCGTTGGATCGAGCCGGCTAAATTCCTGCAAGGCAGCAGCCGAGAATGGAATGACACATACCTGTTTAAAGGCTGTTATTTGATTGAAATCCCGAAGGTGCAACGTGGGTATCGGCTCGCGTGACATATATAGCGCAAAGCCATCTGTATCCATTACCACTTTAATCGTATTGGGATCTTCAAACTCTTCTTTGGTATTAATGCGTGCGGTTAAGTTGACGCAGGTAATGCCTTGATCACCATCGAGGAACGGGGAAACCGAATCATCTATCATTTCAGGCGTCACCATCGGCTCATCTCCCTGAACCATAACGAGGACATCGGCATTCAATCCCGCTGCTGCTTCGGCCACCCGGTCACTGGCGCGTTCGTGTTTGGCTGATGTCATGATCGCTTTCCCACCAAACGCTTCAACAGCAGCTTTAATTTCCGAATCACAAGTGGCGATGTAAACGTCGCTGAGCTTTGCGGACATGGCGGTTCGACGGTACACGTGTTCGATCATGGGAAGCCCCAGGATGGGGGCAATGGGTTTGCCCGGAAAGCGTGTTGAGCTCATCCGGGCCGGAATAATCGCGACGATTTTCATATTCATATACGGAAGTGGGTTAGTTTAAAAACCAAGGACTAATAAGATTTACATATCATGAAAGCACGAAAGAACGAAGACTCGAAAAAAAAGATATTATTTCGTGCTTTCCAATTTTCGTGTTTTCGTGGTTAATTTTATAGGTTTTGCTAAGAAAGCATTAAATTTTTCGATTGAACTCCTGGCGCTTATTCCTCAATCAATACTGCCCGGGTGGGGGCCCCGTCGCTGCCGCTGAGTCTGATCGGCAGGCAAATCAGCCGGTAAATCCCCGGTGCCACATCCTGTAAATTGAGGCCTTCGACGATAATGACCCCTGCATCCAACAAGGTGCGGTGGGTCAACGGTTCGGCGTCTTTAAACAGTTGGATAGACAAATAATCGATGCCGACCAGATCGATGCCGTTGCGAATAATCCATTGGGCGGCTTGTGTGCTGAGGGCAACAAAATCTTGATGAAAGTGATGATGGGGATCCGCCCATAAGGCCGAGTTGCGTGTTTTTAAGAGCAATCGGGTTGTTTGCGGCGATAGCGCTAAGGCGTCTAACATATCCGGCGTGATGATGTCTGCTTCCGGCAGGTCCGCCACGACGGCCGGCCCAATTAAAGTGTTTAATGAGAGGCTTTCAACGGTCTTGCCGTTTTCGATGAAGTGAGCCGGCGCATCCACATGGGTGCCCGTATGAACGCTGCAGGCCAGCTTCGAATTGTTGCTGGAATTGCCTGAGGATAGGGTCCGATAGCGTTCCAACACAACCTGGGGATCACCGGGCCATACCGGCATGCCGGCACTAACGGGAACCGAGATGTCAAAAATCTTCACATCACTTTCCTTGTGGAATTGACGATGAACTGTTCATAGTCTCCTAACACATCTCTTTTTGGCAAGCCACCATAAACAATGTCAGACAAAAAACGATCGACCTGTGCCTGAGAATACGGCACCCGGTTTTTATGGGTTTGCAATGCCACTAATGCCTTTTTTAATTCATTATCGTTTTGGACTGTCCAGCAGGCGCCGATCTCCTCGTATACGGTCTTATTTTCATGCAGGTATTTCAAATATATAACCGGTTTGCCTTGCAACAAGGTCTCGATGAGGATGCTGGAACCAATCACAAGCATAACATCCGCCCACTCGCATAATTCTACCGAAGAAATGTTGGATACATTTGACAGGGGTAAGTCTTCATAGATTTTGGCTTCATCCCCGCTACGCGTGTGGGGTTTAATCGTCACCTCGATGTCATCCAAATTTGATAAGACCTCAAACGTTTTAAGCATTCGGTCAACATGGATTTTGTAATTTGGCCGGGTGGTCATAAAAACAACTTTTAGTTTCGACTGCGTGTCGGCCTTCTGAAACTTTTGTCGCGGTAATATCTTTTTATTTTGGGCCATCCATTCATCGCAATACCGCGCACTGCCTAACACAAAAATTTTATCACCGGCGATTCCGGATTTGGCAATGATCTTTTTAAACAACTCATTTTGGACGGCAATTGCGTCATACGGATTAAATTTTTTAAAATTTCTTTCTTGATCGATCGAGCCGATCTTAACGTTATCGTTGGTATAGATAAAGACACCGTGTGGCAGAGACAAAACGGGTATGGACATTTCTTTGGCGGAACGCATGAATGCATCGACGACAAAGCGCCAGGGCGCCACCCAGTCAAAACATAATACCTGTGCTTGGGTTTGCTCGAGGATACGGCGGGCCCAGGCCGAATTGTAGTATCTTTTCCGATTGCGCTTATAGTATCGGACGCCTATTTTGTGAAAGCGCTGTTGCAGTTTTGCCGCCCAACTGTACTGGGTTGCGCTGGCGTCCAACTTTCTGGCGATCGCAAACCCGGCTTGGGAAATAAAGCGCAGGACGCCATGTAAAAGACCGAGTCGCCGGGTAAATTCTTCATACAGAACATCCACCTTTATCCCCAGCCCTTTTAGGAATTGAAGGCGATAATCACCCCCGATATCATAATCCGGATTCATGCAATAAACAGCGACGGGATTATCATCTCGCCACATTCGCCATATGATAGGCGTAAAATGATCAATATCATTGAAATGCCGAATAAAAAAAAGGTACATTCCATTTTCCTAATGCGCATGTCAAAGCGAACAAAGGTTTGCAACCGATTCACAAAGGCTTCTACCTATCTGCAAATGGCCGACTTGTCAAGAAACTATAACTTAATACAGTGAGATATTCGGCACTTATGACGATTTCAGGATTCGTGTGTGCTCTGAAGGAATATCAATGAATTCCGAGTTGTTAGCTTTTAAAACCTGTTGCTTTGGCACTCGATTAAAGACAAAAGTCATTGTCGGGCGTTAAATTCTCCCGATGGTCATACTGTTGCTGTCGCATCCCAAAATCTTCCAATCAGCGTCTTTTTCATTCCCTGTTCAGTTAGTAAATTCTTGACATATTCCAATGATTAAGGATAGCCTACAAAGTTTATCACTGTAATTCTAAAATTTTGTTTTAGAAACTTTGCGGGCGAATGCGGACTTATGACAAATCACAAGAAATGGTTGTTAATACCCGTTGAAAATCAAGTGCGCGAACTCGATCCCAAGCTTTTATTTGCCTGTGTGGCGGCTGAGCGTGGTTTTACGTCGGTGATCGGATCCCGTCGGGAAATGGAGTTTAACATCGACATGTTTCCGCTTAGCATCTATCTCTCAAAAAGCATGACGGTCCGCAGCCTTCTGTTTTTTAGGGTGGCCAATAAGTTTGGCCATGACATCGTTACCTGGGATGAAGAGGCTCTGGTGCACCTTCCGCCCGAAACCTATTTTTCACGGCGGCTGGATCCCCGATCCATCCGTTATGTTTCGCATTTATTTGCATGGGGCGAGGAAAACGCTGAATTATGGCGCCAGTACAAGTATCTGCCAGATTTTGTACCCATTCATGTGACCGGCAATCCGCGTACGGATATGTTGCGTCCGGAGCTGCGATCTTTCTATGAAAATGAAGTCGAGCAGCTTCAAAGTATGTATGGTGATTTTATCCTGGTGAATACCAATTTTAACCACATCAACGCCTTTGGTTCGGACATGAATTTGTTCAAGCCTGTTAAAATACCCGGTCAAAAACCGGCATTCGGGCGAGCCGCAAGGGGCATGAGTCGCGACTATGCTGAAGGTCTGCGCGACCACAAACAAGCAATTTTTGATCAATTTAAGAAGCTCATCCCCGAATTAGTGGCAGCGTTTCCAACCTACAACGTCGTTATGCGCCCGCATCCCACTGAAAATCATGAGGCTTATAAAAATATCGCTTCTAAATGTGAACGGGTTTTTGTAACCAACGAAGGCAACGTGGTCCCCTGGTTGATGGCAGCCAAGGCCGTTATCCACAATGGTTGCACAACGGGTGTGGAGGCCTATATGATGGGTGTTCCCGCTATTTCCTATCGGGCCGTGGTAAATGACGACTATGACTATGGCTTTTATGTGTTACCGAATAAAATGAGCCATCAGTGTTTTGATGTCAGGCAGTTGAAAGACCTTCTAAAAGAAATTCTAAGCGGACAGGTTGGTGCTGCAGATGGCAAAGAGCGAAAATCCTTGATCAAGCATTATCTGGCAGCTCTGGAAGGACCGCTGGCGTGCGAACGCATGATCGATGTTATTGAATCTATATCAGAAGGAACAAATCCAGCTGATCCGGTGCGTTTAAAAAACCGACTGGAACGCCGGGCGCTTACCCATGGATTGCATCTGGCAAAACGGATAAAGGCAAGCCTTCCAGGCTCCCATAATCGGCCTGAATTTCAGCGCCACCGTTACCCAGGCATCTCCCTGGAGAATCTGCGTGGAAAATTAAAACAGTTTCAGCAACTGCGTGGGAACGATCAAGAGCTGCAAGTTGAACAAATATCCAACGTGATGTTTAAAATTAGCCCATCAGAAACGCATTAATGACCGCAAATAAAACTCTTAATTTACCACGTAACGATTAATTAAAATGATGACCGACAAAATACCGTTACTTCTTCCGGTTGAAAATCAGGTTCGCGAGCTGGACTCGAAAATTCTGCTGGCCTGTGTAGCTGCCCGACGGGGCTTCTCCTCCTACATTGGATCCCGACGGGAAATACACTTCAATATCACAGCCTTTCCCAAAGGTATCTATCTGTCAAAAAGCTTTACGGCAGCCAGCGACATGATGTTCCGGATTATGCAAAACCTTGGGCATGCAATTGTTGCCTGGGATGAAGAAGCACTGGTACATTTGCCCGCTGAAACGTATTATTCTCGTCGGCTCTCGCCGACCGCTATGCGCTACGTTTCGCACTTTTTTGCCTGGGGTGAGGATAATGCCGAGTTGTGGCGCCAGTATCCTCATTTGCCAAAGGATGCCGCCATCGAGATTACCGGTAATCCGCGCAACGATCTGCTCCGGCCGGAGCTACATGCTTATTATGACCGTGATGTCGAAACGATAAAAGAGGCATACGGTGATTTTATCCTGGTTAATACCAATTTTAATCACGTCAATGCATTTTCACCGGTCCAAAACTTGTTTAGGCCGGCCGAACACGCCGGTGAGACGCCTCAATTCGGCAGAGCTGCCAAAGGCATGAGTCGTGCGTACGCTAAAGGGCTGCGAGATCACAAGCAGGCTATTTTTGAGGATTTTCAGCAAATGATTCCGGCCCTTGATAAAGCCTTTCCGGATGTCAACATCGTTGTTCGGCCCCATCCGACGGAAAGCCCGAAAATATATCATGATATCGCCGCCCAGTGCCAGCGCGTTAAGGTGACCAATGAAGGAAATGTTGTTCCCTGGCTGCTGGCTGCCAGAGCATTGGTACACAACAGCTGTACAACCGGTGTTGAGGCCCACGTGATGGGCGTTCCGGCCATTACATATCGGAAGTCAATTGACGAAACCTATGATTTCGGTTTCTACCGTTTGCCAAATCTGACCAGCCATCCTTGTTTTAATTTGGATGAATTGGAAGCGACATTGGCCAAAATTTTAAATGGTGAAATGGGACCGGTAGCCGGGGATGACTGCAAGCAGATCGTTGATCACTATTTGGCAGCTCAGGACGGACCTTTGGCTTGTGAGCGAATGGTCGATGTGCTTGCAAAGCTGGTTCAAAATCAAACGGAGTCACCAAAACAGGGCGTTGCAGCGCTTATTTCCGGTTGGTCTTTATATGCTTTGCGCACAATGGTCAAACGATACAAAGATTCACGACCGGGATCGCATAACAACCCGGAATTTCAGCGCCACCGTTATCCTGAAATTCCTTTAAGCGACATGAAGGATCGAGTGGCTCGATTTCAGCAGTTGCTCGGTGACCGCAATGCCTTAAAGGTGCAACGCGTTTTTAAGCAGTTTTTTCGGATTGGTGCTTGAGGTAAAATTTAAGTCGAGCCCCTTGACAGCGTCGGCTGCATCATCTTATAGTCGCCTGCGCTGATGTCTGATCGATGGAGAAACACAGTGAAAATTTTCATTTTGGGAACGGGAAAAACCGGAACAACAGCCCTGGTTTATAAGGTGGCTGGCGGGCTTCCGAATTGCAAAGCATTTTCAGGAGGCAAACCGGGCAAATATGTTGGTGAATATGAAAACGCCGTCTACAAGCATACCTTTGAGGAGCGCAAAGGAAAAAATTTTGCGCTTTATCGAAACCATTTAAAAAACGAGCACTATGACCGTAAGATCTGGATGGCCCGGGACCCCAGAGATGCCGCTGTCAGCCGCATGCTTTACCGTTGGCACCGTGGTATTTTGGGCCAAAAAAAGCAGTATCAAGCACATCTGGATCTTGTGCTGAAAAAAGAGCAGGATCCCAAATCCATCTCATTTCACGAAATTTGCCGTTACACGGGATATGACGGGTGGCCGCGCAGTGTAGAAGATGTCATCGCTGAAGAAAGCAGTCGTTATGGGAATATGAGCGAATTTGTTCAAAGCTTGGCTGATGATTGGTATTTGTTTAAATATGAGGAAATGGTAAATCAACATTTCGATGCGCTAAACGATTATTTGGGGTTTAAAGTGCTCCATGAAGCCGAGGTCCCACTTGGTACCGGTAAGGAAAAAGTCGTCCGCAAGAAATCTTACGGTGACTGGCGCCATTGGTTTGTAAAGGAAGATGTGGCCCTTTTCAAACCCGTCTTTTTACCTTACATGCAGATCGTGGGATATGATTGTGATGACTGGAATCTGAGCCCTGATCCGATTATCGAACCTCAATTCTCATCCGAATACATGCAGAGCCTGCCGCGCAAGGCCAAAAAAAACAACATCATGCGTTTTGTTGACAACATTTCACAGCGATTTTACAAAAAGGGCTGAAATATAAACTCCGCAATAAGGTGCCAAATTTGCCGACATCAAAGTCAGGAGACGCTTTCAAACATTTGAAATTTTACATGGCGGGAAAAAAAGTAAGGGCAAAAAAGAGAGGCGGCTGAATGGCTCCTATTTCTTTATGTTAAAACTATCAAAACAGCTTAGATATTACAACCGGATAAAATCAAAGGGACGTCGGGGATGTCAAAACCTCGTTAAATCAATTATATGTGAAAGATCTGCCATATCTCGTGAATGCGATTCAAAATGATTGAGAAATGACCTTCGTCGGCATAAAAGGTGGCCCGGCAATCAGGTATGGTTTCTGCTACATGATGTCCCATGGCGGGCGGCACGATCCTGTCCTTTTCGCCATGCCATAGATGAACAGGGATATGGATGTCTTTTAGAGGAAATCCCCATGGGTGGCTGTATAGCACAACATCCGTTGCCGGCCACCGCATGCTATTGCGAAACGCCTCGCGGAACGATGTGCTCAAAATTGCTGCAAGCGCCGTATTTTTCAAGGCGATTTTATCCGGTGGCGCGACTTTACCAGATATTAGGGCAAGCATGCATTCGGGATAATATCGAAACAAAACCGCCGAAAAAGGATATAAAGCACTTACGATTTGCGGCCGGCGGCCGGCAAGGCGCAAACCAAGGCGACACATCCGGGGCATATCGACCATCAATCCCGGGACATCAACCGGTCCCATGCCGCAGACAATGCCCACCGCATCCAGGCGGTGCGGGATTTTGTAAGCACAAGCTGCAGCATACGGTCCGCCACCGGACACGCCTAAAATTGAAAACCGCGGAATGCCCAATAGATCCGCCAGTTCGGTAACGTCCTCAACCCAGTCAATGACCGTGCGCCCAGCTTTAGGACTGGAAAGCCCGTAACCCGGCCGATCAATCCCGATAAAACGAATGTGTGTTTCGCGCGAAATACGATCCGCCAACCGCGCCTCCAGCCGCGATCCCGGGAACCCATGAAAATAGAAAATCGGCTTGCCCTTGAGATCACCGAATTCAGCAAAGCCCAGGTGACGCCCGTCGCTGAGGATGATATGGTTCTGGATAGCTTCAGCGCACATGGGCGACGAATTGCCATCTGAGTCCCTCAATGTTAGAGCGTTTGTCATAATAACGTTCCGATACAGGCAGTTTTTTGAGTCTTTTTTGGGTTTTTAATAACGTCTAAGATAGCTTGGTCCAAACGCTCT
>JASFNW010000154.1:0-12302 GCA_050116835.1 Desulfobacterales bacterium | reverse complement strand
CCACCACAAAAAATTCCCAATAAAAGAGAAAGCGCCGTACCGGGACTAAAGGCAAAGGTAAAGGGAAGGAGCACGACCATGCCCACCATAGGTCCCGTGCCCGGGATAATACCCACGACGATACCCACCAACGTGCCGAAAGCCAGAGCGACCAGGTTGCTCAGTTGCAGACTTGCCTGGATTCCAGCCAGTAAGTGCTCGAACATTCTTCACCCTCCAAACCAATCCAAGACCAGAGGGGTCGGGAACCAGATGTCCAGAAAGAACCTGAACAAGACATATATCAGGCCAGTCATGATGATGGGGACCAGAACCAGCACGACCGGCCGGCGTTGCCCCAGATAATATAGGGACACACCGATAAAGAGTATACAAGATAGCCTTAGGCCAAAAATGACCAGGCCATAGAGGAATGCAATCAGAAAAAGAAGGATCACCAAAGGCTTTAATGGAAAGCCGCCGCCATCCAGTTTCCAGTTGGCGTTCTCATGAGCCTTGACGAGGCGCCATGCGGACGGAAGTGATGCGAGTATGATTAGGCCAAGGACGATGAGAGGATAAATCAGCGGGCCCTTGTAAAACGGATCGGGCCCGCTTGTATCCACTTGCCAGGGAGAGCTTATAAGAATCCCTGCTGCCGCGGCACCGAGAAACGCACCAAAGAGATCATGGACGCGGCTTTGAGTTTCGTCCGGTTGGGCCATTATTTGATAATCCCCAACTCCTTCATGATCGCACCGAAATTGGCCAGCTCGCTGTCCATCTGTTTGCGGGCTGCTTCCGGTCCGGTGGGATGTGGAATGACACCCACCTTTTTGATCACCTCCTGGATGTCGGGCATGGCCATTACTTTGAAAAAAGTATCCCCCAAACGTTTGGCAATGTCATCGGGTGTCTTGGCCGTAACAAAGGCGCCGAACCATATTGAATAGGGATCACCAAATCCCTGCTCTTTTACAGTTGGTACATCCGGGTATAGGGGCAGCCGGTTGGGAAGCATACAGGCCAGGAGCTTCATCTGTCCGGACTCCACATAATCTCGAAGTCCGGGGGTCGAAAAGGTGATCACATCCGCATCCCCTTTGACCACTAGAAGCGGGTTGAGTTGCTTGTACGCCGTTTCCTTCCATTTAAAACCCCCAATCTTTGCGGCGTTCATAGCAATTAAGGTGGGCACGGCGCCCAATCCCCAATGGGCGAGCCTCAATTCATGAGTTTTCCCATATTCGGCAAGCTCCTTGAGGTTGTTGTATGGCGCGTCACCCCGGCAAGCCAATGTAAAGGGCGAGGACCAGACAAGGCCAAGGGGCCTCAGATCCTGGTTTTTGTAAGGTGTTTTCCCGCGCAGGACTTGAGTAATCATGGGTCCGATGGATATAAGTCCCATGGTGTATCCGTCCGGACGGCTGTTGGCAAGTTCATTGGTTGCCAAAACAGCACCGCCGCCAGGTTTGTTGATCACTTTGACCGGAACTCCAAGTTCTTCGGAAATTTTGGGGGCCATGGCAGTTGCCACCATGGTGGAAGGATCATTGCCAGCCGGCCAGGGGATCATAATCATAATCGGTTTTTCGGGCCATTCCGCATGTACGGGTGTTATCATACCTGCGAACACTGCGATCGTAACGATAATAAAAACCAGAAAACGTCTATTTCCCATGAGAACCTCCTTTTTTCTTGTTAAAAGACATTTTCTTCTCCATCCGAATGCTTTTATTTTGATGATAATTCAGTTTTGAAGATTGAATTGGTTGGCAAATAATTTGAGTATCGAATTTGGTTTCTGCACAATATATTGGAAGTTCAGGAAAACATAGCATAAGATACTTTTCCAATTATCGAACATTCGTTCGGTTGTCAAATTATACCATTTTTATTCTATGTGTTCTTTAGCCATTTTAAGAGCAAGCGCTTTATCCTTTGTAAACAAGCGCCACTTCATTTTTGATGAATGAATACCTGCTTTCCTGTCTTGACCTTTGCTTAAAAACCAATGTCCAAATCGTTCGACCTTGGAAAAGGGATGGCTTTGTGTACAGAGAAGCCCGCAAGGATTATCTTCTTTGAAATAAAGAGTTTCATCTGGGACAGCATCAAAAGAAATATCTTTGGGCAATTCAATTTGAGATACATCCACGTTTTCTGATTCTTTTTCATCTAACCACTCTGAAATTTTCATTTGATTTATGCCTCCTTCAAAAATCTAACATATAGCAGGCAGAAACTACAACATGCAATGCCATAGATTTCATAAACCAAAAAATTTGTCATCCAGGTTCTGACTTTGGCCGCAATAGAAAGATCTATTGAGGTTGGCCCTTACGTCCTTAACCAGTAAGCCATCCCCAATGAACGGTATATTTCAACGGCCATTTCATCTTCTAATTGTGCCTCTTTTATATTTCCAAGGTGTAAACAGGAGTTGGCAAGACCTTTATGACAATTTGCAACAAGTGGGCGCATTGAAAGATTGGAGGCTTGCCGTAATGCACTACGATACCACTGCCCTGCTTCTTTAAATTGATCTGCGGCATCGTTTATTCCAGCCTTAACAAACTTAGCCCAGGCCTCAAAGCCGCGCTCTTCGCGTTTATTCGAAAGTTTCAGGGCGCGAGATATGGCAATAGTCAATATGTTGTGGTTGAGACTTGAATTGAATCCCGCCTCTGGCCGGATTTCGCCTGCAGCTCAACCGGCTGTCTTTTTGCCGCCGAAGGATTTTAAATCGCAACAAAGCTGAATTAAAAAGTCAGACATACCAGCTTATTGCTTGTTATCATTTACTTTTTTGTTCTTAAGTAGTTGGGAAATGTTAGGGCTTTTTAGGAAAAAAAGACACGGCGGGACCATTTTTAAGCACAATTTTGCCCAAATAGCGCATATTTCAAAACACGGAGAAAAACCCCTCGTGCGCAGCATATAGGATACCGAAATTCTGATAAAAAATGCTTCTAAAATACGCTACGGATTCGCTATTTTTATCCAGTGTATGAACGTGTTTCTTATGGAGATCTAAGAAAATTATTATATGGACATTTATTATTTATTAAGACTTTTCCATAATCGAGTTGCCTCTGCCACGGCCTTTTCCAATTCAGAGGCTGTCATTTCTTTGTTTAGAAATTGAAGGTTTTGTCTGGCCCGATTATCGCCATTCTTATAGGCTATGCTCGTCCAAGCATAGGCCTTTATGTAGTTTTGTTGTACCCCTTGGCCTGAAATATACATATTACCAAGAATAAATTGAGCCTTGTTTTGTCCCTGTTTCGCAGCTGACAAAAACAAGTAAAATGCATTTGAATAGTTTCGAGCAACAGCCTTTCCATCATAATACATCAATCCCAAATAAAATTTTGCATCGGACAATCCTTTTTGGGCTGATACTCTAAACCATTTAAAAGCCTCTTTGTAGTTTTGTTCAACTTCCTGTCCGTTGTAGTACATTAAACCAAGCTCATATTGAGATGTCGTCTTGCCCCATTCTGCTAACGTTTTAGTTTCATGTAAGATATCTCTCCCTGCAAAAGCCAGACTCGAAAAGGAACAAATTAAAATTACAAAAATATTCCAATATGATCTTTTCATTTCTGATTATCTCACGTTAGGATGCGGGGCCTTAGTTTTTCAATGCCATTCGTATTACGCCGTTAAGGTCAATTTGTGACGAGGACATAAACACCATAAGTTGACATGCCTATAATCCAGATTGCGAAGAACCAGGATTCATATTTTTGGATTTTGCTGAATATGGCACGCATAGCTTATATCCTCCTCAAGTTCACCGTGTATATCGTTCTCATAGACTCAAATTTAAGCTACTATATTTGGAGCAAAAATCATGCTAATCTATGAAATAAATTATTTATAAAAAAATTCAATACATTATGAGTATTTATAATTTAAGCTCGAAATTAGTTTGTGAAAATTAATACAGATAGTGTATATTTTTTCAGACAATACTGAACACTTATTATCAATAAAGGTTTCGGCAATTGATGTAACTTAATTCAGTGACTGATCAATCTAACCCGCACCAATCTTCGCAACATTCATTGCAACATTCATTGCAAATCGCTCAATTGTCCTATTCATAGGCCCTTTGAATATTAGCGGATTACCAGAAAGATAATAGAAAGCAGGATCGTATGACCACGATGTCGAAAAAGTACGGTCACGGGTCGGTCCTGGCATGGTTTATCTGGGCCATCGCCACGGGCTACTTTTTCTGGGACTATCTACAGCAGGTGGCTCCGGGTGCCATGGGTCCATACTGGATCAAGGCATTTCATATCGATAATGCCACATTGGGAATTATCGCGGGGTTCTACTTCTACTCCTATGGGATCATGCAGATCCCTGTCGGATTGATCGGAGACCGTTTCGGTCCCCATCGGCCCCTCATCGTAGCGGTATCTGTGGCTGTTGTTGGGAATATCCTGCTGGCTTTGGCTGGCAGTCCCATCTCAGTGGAAATGGCCCGCCTGATGATCGGCGCGGGAACGGCCTTCTCTTTTGTAGCGTGTCTCAAACTTATCTCCAACTGGTTTCCGCATCAGTATTTCGGCACCCTTGTAGGGTTGACTTCCCTGATCGGCATGATCGGCGGCATCAGTGGTGAGGCCCCCCTATCCGCCATGGTGGGGGACTTTGGATGGCGCACCACCATTTGGATATTGGCCATTATCGGGATGGGACTGGCGGCACTAATCATCTTTTTGGTGCGCGATCACCCGGCCAGCGCCATCTGTTGGGAAGACCATCCTGAACGAAACCGGGGCGTGCACAAGACGCTGTCTGACCTCAAGCACGTGTTCTCCAGCAGGCAGACATGGATGTGTGGCGCTTACGTATCCGGGATGAATGCCATCTACTTTGTTTTCGGGGCCCTCTGGGGAGCGGATTTCCTGGTTCACTATTACGGGATTACCAAGGTCCAGGCCGAAGGGGCCATGTCGATGCTCTTCGTCGGAGGTATTCCCGGGAGTTTTTTCTTCGGCTGGTTCTCCAACAAAATCAAGGGCCGCAAGATGCCCATGTTGGGCGCGGGGATTATCGCTACAGCGGTTTTGTCCTTTGTTATTTACGGACCGGTCATGCCGCTTCCCCTTCTAGATGCACTGTTGATTGTTCAGGGGTTTATGTGCAGCGCCTACGTGGTGGCATTCGCCCTGGCCAACGATGTGCGCCCACCGGGATCGGCAGGGGTGTCTGTGGGATTTGTCAATACCTGCTCTGTGGCCAGCAGCGCCATTTTTCAGCCAGGGGTGGGGTGATCTTGGATGCGCTGGCCGGTAAAGCAACGCCCAGTGTGGCAGACTACCGCATCGCGCTATCCACCATGATCGGTCTTGTGGCCATGGCCCTGCTTATGGCCCATTTTTCGAAAGAGACCCACTGCCGGCCGTTGTACGAGAGGTCAGGTACTTTGCAGGCGCCGCGTAATTCGGTCCATAAAGCCTGAAGCCGCTTACTTACAGGAGAGGAGCGCTATGAGACAAGACCAATCATGTGTACAGGGTAGGAAACCCGAGATGCGGCTATTTTTGAGGGTTTCAAGAATCTGAGATGGACATAATCTATCTGTAATTTTGCCACACCTGGTATGGGTTAATAAATAATGGTAAAAAATGCGCGACCGGTTAGAAAGAGAAAAATGAGGGGAATTTAGATCAATAGGCGGTTTTTTGTAAAATTTATTTTAGCCATTCTTTAGCCGAAAAAAACAAAAAAGGAGCCAGGCAATACCGCTAACTCCTTAATTTTATTTGGTGCCCGGGGCCGGAATTGAACCGGCACGGCACTTAGTACCGAGGGATTTTAAGTCCCTTGCGTCTACCATTTCCGCCACCCGGGCAGGAGGATTTTATGGTCTGATACCTGAAAAGAGGCGCGTTTTCAAGATTTAATTGAGTGTTAGCACACTCAATTAAATAGCAGTGGTTTGTTGTCCGTGGCCAGTTTGGCCAGTTGTGCAAAAAAACCACCAATTTGGGACATCGAATGAATGGATGTATTACAAGTGTGGCGCTAGTGCGTGTTTGGGATCAGTGAATGTAAAACCTTTTTCATTAAACAGCTTCAGACAGGCATCGACCACCTGTTCATCGTAGAGCGCACCCCTGTGTTCAAAGATTTCATCCAGGGCCTTGTCCAGCCCGATAGAGGGTCGATAGGGCCGGTGCGAGGCCATGGTTTCCACTACATCGGAAACTCCGACGATGCGTGCCTCGAGCAAAATCTCTTTTCCCCTGATTCCCTGAGGGTAGCCGGAGCCGTTTATGCGCTCATGATGTTGTAAGAGGATCTGGGCAATCGGCCAGGAAAAATCAATCCCTTTTAAAATTTCATATCCGACTTTTGAATGCGCCTGAATCATTTTCCTTTCAATTTCTGTAAGCTGCACCGGCTTGCTGAGAATTTCGGCCGGAAGGGAGATTTTACCGATATCATGAATCGAGGCAGCCATGTAGACACCCTCGACGTCTGCGGGTGGCATATTGATTTCTTCGGCAATGGCTTGCGCCAGCTCGGCCACCCGGGCCTGATGGCCCGAGGTGTAGGGATCCCGCATTTCGACGGCCAGGGCCATGGCCTGAATCGTTCCTTCCATCACTGTTTTGATGTGATCCAGGCTGAGTTGCAGCTGTAGCTGCATGCCTTTGCGATCGGTAATATCCCTTAACGACGCGATATATGCCTTTTGGCCGTTCCACTCGGTTTCCATGACGCGCATTTCCGCCACGATGGTTTTACCGTCGCCGAGGGTTATATCCAGTTCGGTGGGTCTTTCCGGAGAAATCAAATGCTCAAAGGTTTGACCGACAAAATGCTCGGCTTTGGTGCCGAAAATAGATTCAGCCGCCGGATTCATGAACCTTACAATGGCATTTTCGTCCAAAATTAAAATGCCGTCTGCATTGGCGTAAATCATACTGCTGAAATTTGTTTCGCTGGTGTGCAGCGCTCTTTCGGTTTTCCGACGGGTCTCGACCTCCTTGCGCAGGCACCTGTTTGTTTTCACCAATGCCTTTGTGCGCTCTTCCACCAAAGATTCCATTTCCCGGTGGAGTTTGCGCAACTCTGTCTCGGCCTGCCATTTAGCACTCAAAGCCGTTGCGAATTGCAAAATTTCTTGCCGATGAAACGGTTTATGCAAATACAGCAGTTTATCCGGCGTATCCGTTTGTTTTACCGATATCCCTGGATGGGATCGAATAAAGCCGCTGACCATCACAATATTCGTGTACTGATCCAACTTGAGGATTTGTTTGGCCGTCCATTCCCCGTCAGGTCCCGGTGGCATTTTTAAATCTAGGAAAATAACCGCATAGGATTGATTGAATTCCAGGGAGAGCCGAACAGCTTCAACCGCCTCTTTGCCCTGGGAGCAACAATCGAGATCGAAGACAGCATCTTGGTTCCCGGTTCTTTTTGCGTCTGAATCCAGGATTTGCTGGTAGAGATCCAGAATGGCCGGATCATCGTCGACGGCAAGGATGCGATATTGTGAAGGGGGCATATCTGTCATGGTCAACAGAATCTTCTGGCATTATCGGTATTCGGTGCTTTCTGATTGAAGAAGCACATTTTAATTAATATCAAAAATATATAGAAATTACAATAAGTTTAAGTACCATCACCAGTGAGCGTCAAGCGGTTTAAACTTATAAACGGATACCGACACCATGGGTAATCGTTAAAGGTGCCATATCAATCTCAAGGCATGACGCAACTGCTTGTCAAAGATTATTTCATCTGTTAGTTATTTCATATGCAAAAATCGGCAGCGCATCCCAGACTGATTCTGGCATCCAACTCGCCGCGACGACGTGATTTGTTAACGCAGGCGGGGCTCAGCTTTTCGGTCATGCCCAGTGAGGTCGACGAGCAGGCAGTGCCGATTTCGGATCCCGAGACTTACGTCATGCGACTGGCCGAATCCAAGGCCGTTGATATCGCAGAGCGGCATCCGGCAAGCTGGGTTATCGGGGCGGATACGATCGTGCTCATTGAGGACCAGCTTCTCGGAAAACCGGAATCAACCGCTGCGGCGCGAGATATGCTGAAACAATTAAGCGGCAACGTGCATCAGGTATTCACCGGATACTGCATTTGCTGCATGCATGAAGACCGACTTCTTACAAAGGCGGTCAAAACAGACGTGCGGTTTAAAGATCTGAGCGAAGCTGAAATCGAATGGTATATCCAAACCGGTGAGCCCTTTGACAAAGCCGGTGGTTACGGCATCCAGGGCATGGGATCTGTTCTGGTCAAAAGCATTGAGGGGTCCTACACCAATGTGGTCGGTCTGCCCGTGTGCGAGGTTGTTGATGTTCTGATTAAAGAGGGGATTGTAGAACTCAATCTCGAAAACCATTAAATTTAAGAAAAAGTGTATTAATATATTAATGCGTATCGTATTCATCACGGAGACTCGGAATTGAGGCAGCGACTTGAAAAAATAAACGAGCGTATCCGGCGAGCGGCGGAGGCTTGCGGACGTGATGTGGAATCCGTACGGCTTGTTGCCGTGAGCAAGACCGTTGCGCCCGAGGCAGTTCGCGAAGCTCTGGAAGCCGGGGTAACCATCCTGGGTGAAAACTACGTTCAGGAAGCGCGTGAAAAATTCAAGGCACTAATTCAATACTCGGTCTCCTGGCACTTTATCGGCCATCTGCAATCCAACAAGGCCAAATATGCGGTCAGGCTCTTTGATTTGATTCATTCGGTGGATTCCCTTAAATTGGCACGTGAACTCGACAAACAGGCCGCCAAAGTAGACAAAATCCAGCCAATCCTGGTGCAGGTGAATATCGGCGGAGAAAATAGCATCTCCGGGATTGCCGCCGAAGAAGCGATCGAGCTGGTTTCAGCGATCAGTCAAATGAAAAACCTGTCTGTTCAGGGCCTGATGACCATGCCGCCCTATTTTTACCAGCCTGAAAAAGTTCGTCCGTTTTTTGCAGCCTTGCGCAAACTGCGGGATGAAATCGACGGCCATCGCCTACCCAATGTGCTCATGACGGAACTATCCATGGGAATGACCGGTGACTTTGAGGTGGCCATCCAGGAGGGCGCTACGCTGGTGCGAATCGGCACGGCCATTTTTGGAGAAAGAACATGAAAGTGCTCTTGCACATCTGTTGCGCAAACTGCGCCATATATCCCGTCAAAACCATGCGGGCGGATGGGATGGAAGTGATGGGGTATTTTTATCCGCATAACATTCATCCGTATACCGAATGCATCAAGCGCAAGGAGGCTCTTGAAACCTTTGCCGAACAGATGGAATTAAAGGTCATTTATCAGGACGGCTATGACCTGGAAGGCTTCATTCGGAATGTGGCCTTTCGGGAGTCAGAGCGCTGTAATTATTGCTATCATGATCGCTTGCGCTCAACCGCCTTAATTGCCAAACGCGGAAAATTTGACGCCTACTCTTCAACATTGCTGTATAGTAAACAACAGCAACATGATCTGATCCGCTCGATGGGCGAATCCATCGGCAAATCGGTAGGCGTGCCGTTTTTATACCAGGATTTTCGGGCCGGCTGGAAGGTAGGTATCGAATGCTCCAAACAAATGGGGCTTTACCGGCAGCAGTACTGCGGGTGTATATATTCTGAAAAAGACCGGTTTTTTAAGGGGTAAAAATGGATCTTTTTCCGCTGAGCTGCGTTCTCCGCGGGTTTCTGTCTTCGACGTACTCGAAGTACGCCTCAAACAAAAACCCTTGTGCGGCCTTGCTCAACGAAAAAATCTCTCATTTTTAATTACTATAAGGCATTGGTATTATAAACAGTCTTCAGAAGTCGGAAAAGCTCGTAACGATTTGCCATCTTTTTTGTTGTAACTAAAGATCATCAAGCCGAGACGTTACTTTCTGAGAATATATGTTTGGAAATTTTATATACTTCATTGTTGTTCTGTTGATTTATCTGACCTACCAACCGTCGGAAGAGACTTATTTTTCGGGTCTTGAAACGTTTGTCTTCTTTGTCGGTTTGATCGCATTCTTTTTTTACTTTACCCGATTTCTGTTTCGCAGACTCGAGAACCGAATAGCGAACGGCGATTTTGCAGCGCTCGACGCCCAATTTCACGCCACTTTAATGCGTCAGTCCATCATGGCGATTTTAATTTTCGCCATCGACATTTATGGTCTTAGCCTGCCATCTTTTCTTATCGACATTCAGCTGTTTACAGCCATACCAACACTCGAAGCATTATTGTTTCTGGGGCTATTTGTTTTTTATTTGGCCCTGGTTTGGGCCTGCGCATACGGTCCCTACAAGGAATTATACCGCAGCGATATTTCTCAAAGGACATATGTTCTTTCAAACATTTCGTTTTCAGTACCGGTGCTCCTTCCCTGGCTGATTCTTTCCGGATTTGCCGATCTGATCAAGTCCCTTCCATTTGAATGGCCTGCGCGCTTTCTTGAAACAACTGAGGGCGAGATCACTTATTTTATTCTATTTCTTGTGGCAGTAGCGGTTATCGGACCATCGATGATTCAAAAATTCTGGCGCTGCAAACCGCTTGAAGCCGGTGATCATCGCCAGCGCATTGCCAGCTTATGCCACAAGGCGGGCATTGCCTATGCCGAAATTCTGTATTGGCCGATTTTTGGCGGCAAAATGATCACGGCGGGCGTAATGGGCCTCATCAAGAAATTTCGTTACATCCTGGTTACCCCCTCTCTGTTGCGTTTGCTAGAACCCGAAGAAATCGAAGCCGTCATTGCTCACGAAATCGGTCATGTCAAAAGAAAACATCTTATTTTTTATCTGCTGTTTTTCGTCGGCTATATGCTTCTGTCTTATGTGACCTTTGATATCATCTTATTTGGAATTGTATATGCCGAGCCGGTTTACTGGTTGATCGACAAAACCGGCTTCGATCAGACGACCATTTTTTCGGCCCTCTTCAGTTTGGTGATCATCATTATATTTTTGGTCTATTTTCGTTTTATTTTTGGTTATTACATGCGCAATTTCGAACGTCAGGCGGATATTTTCGTCTATTCTTTATTTGATTCAGCACAACCCCTTATTTCTACGCTTAGAAAAATAGCAACCACCAGTGGACAATCCGCCGACCGGCCTAACTGGCATCACTTCAGTATACGACAGCGCATTGACTACCTCAATAAATGCGAATCAGATCGGCGTTGGATTCATCGTCATAATCAAAAAGTGAAGAAAAGTATCGGCCTGTATCTGGTTGGATTGCTGCTGGTCGGCTTTGTCGGGTATCAATTAAACATGGGTGTTATTGGCAATCAGCTCAATCAAAATGTAATGGAAAAAGTGATTGTCAGAGAACTGCAAAAATCACCGGATAACTACAAGTTATATCGGCTTATGGGGGATCTACACTATGAACGCAAAAATTACGCGGGGGTCAAAGATGCTTATGAAAAAGCCCTTGCGTTGCAAATGGATGATCCGCATGTGCTCAATAACCTGGCATGGTTTTACGCAACCTGTGAGGATACATCTTTGCGCGATCCACAAAGGGCTTTAGTTCTGGCCAAAATGGCAATTGAACTCGATCGATCTTCTCATGTTTATGATACGCTGGCTGAAAGCTATTTTGTAAACGAAATGGTCACGGAAGCCATTGAAGCCGGCGAGCAGGCCCTGAAACTGGCAAAAGGCAACCGCCCCTATTACCGGCAGCAGCTGAAAAAATTCAAACAAGGAGCCAAACAGTAGATGAAATTTTATTGTTGGAATGCTGGAATAATATAGTGGCGGAACAATGATTCTCGTAAATTTGAGTGCGTCAATCAGATAATTGCCGTGAATTAGACTTGAGTTGACAAAATTCAAAGCGAAGTCAATACTTCAATTGACAATGTTAGACTGCAATAATTTAAAGGGTCCCCAAATATCAGATGTAAAGCGGGAAATTTGTGTGATTAGCTAAACGAATCTACATAAGGACCAAATTATATTCAATACTTATAGCGGCAGGTCTTCCCAAAATAACACTTGCCTCACCTTAGCTTTAAGTTTTGGTATCTGTACGTACTACTATCCTGCTATTTCTATTGATCATTGGGATATCGTTTCATATCTCAGGTGTAAAACTCCACCGTCTAAGGTACTCTTCGAAGGTGTATATTAGCCATAAGAAACCCACACTTTGGCTGAATTTTAGATACCGGCAGGTTCAATCTCAAATGGCCGAAATTTTTCAGATTGGCAAAAGAAATATAATAAATCAGAAAAGGATGGATAACTGGGACAATGCTAAAATGATACCCTCTCGATGACGATGCGAGGTGCCAGATT
>JASFNW010000153.1:0-12396 GCA_050116835.1 Desulfobacterales bacterium | reverse complement strand
CGGCGGTAGCCGCCAGACCGTTAATATGAAGCTTTACTCATATGAAAAGCCCTACAACGCGATCCTGGGGGCCTCCTACCGGATGATCGTCGATTTTTCAGATATGGACGTGGCGAATCACGTGCTGCCCACCGGCGAATCCGGCCAGCTGGGCAGCCCCCACCATAAGGATCAAATCGATCTGTATTTAAACGGCCAATACCGCCCCGCCTGGCTCGAGCGCCGCGATGTCGAAAAACATGCCGAGGGAACCTTAACGCTAAAGCCAGCCAAATAGATTGAGTCCGTTCCGGACTCAAATCCCCGTCTTACATTAAGAGGGACGTTCTTTACTTATTAACTTTCATTAGTATGACCAACTTGATTTAAGCATTTTATGCATTCGTCAATTTTTACTGACGTCATACTATACAATAAGTTAATAAGTAAAGAACGTCCCCTATACAAACATGTCGTTTTCCGGCCTGAGGTGCAGTTTGGGGGCCCTGACGTGTCGTTTCCCGGCTTGACGTGAGGTTTTGGGCTTAAGAATTAAACGCGCTAAGCCACTTGGGTCTATCGATTACTTTATAGTATGACAAAATTAGATATGGGTCTGAAAAAGTCTTGACATTTTCAGAGGATACTATAAATTTATCATATGGAACGCAGATTGCTAAAGAGGCTCCGGGAATATCATCCGCCGGAAAAAATGATGTTGTTACCGGGCCCCAGGCAGATCGGTAAAACGACCCTGGCACAAAAGGCGCTTAAGTCCTGGCCGGATAAAGGGGCTTATTTCAACTGGGATGTTGCCAGCCATCGAAGGCAAATTTTAAGCGAGGAGGATCTGTTGGCAGATTGGCGCAGACCTGCGAAAAGGCCTATGATTGTCTTTGATGAATTGCATAAAATGCGAAGCTTCAAAGCCTGGTTGAAAGGATTTTATGACGAGCACCGAGATGAAGCTGCCATCTGGGTTACCGGGAGTGGAAGACTGGATTTGTATCAAAAGGGCGGCGACAGCCTTTTGGGGCGGTATTTTCTTTATCGGATGCACCCGATTTCTGTCGGCGAACTGCACGGTTCAGAGAATGAAAAGGCGTTAGCGGATCCGGAGGCGGGCTGGAAAATTTTTATAAGTGGTGACCGGCAGAGTGTTGATATAGGCCCTTTACTAAACTTCGGGGGATTTCCCGAACCTTATTTGAAACAGGATAAAAGATTTCACACAAGATGGATTCGATCCCGGCGTGAGCTGATCACTCATGAAGATGTCCGGGATTTAACGCGCATCGAAGACGTTGATCGCTTGGAGCACCTTGTCCGTTTATTAAACCCTCGGATTGCATCACCTTTATCCATCAATTCGTTGAGAGAAGACTTGGGTATTGCTTTTGAAACGGCTCGGAAGTGGATTCAAACTCTCCAACGTCTCTATTACATATATGGTGTTCCGCCATACAGTCATCGCTTGCAGCGTGCCATCAAGCGCGAGCAGAAATTTTATTTTTGGGACTGGTCCGAGGTCAGCGAGGAGGCGGCACGATTTGAAAATTTTATAATGTCCCATCTTTTAAAAGCTTGCCATAGTTGGTCTGATTTTGGCTTAGGTGAATTTAAACTCTGGTACGTCAGAGATAGAGAAAAACGCGAAGTTGATGCCCTGATCACGCGCGATAACAAACCCTGGCTGATCCTTGAGGTGAACCTGAGCGATTTAAATGTGTCAAAATCATTGCAGCGTTTTGCAAGGTTGCTTAACTGCAAAAAAATTGTTCAGGTGGTTCGTGCGGAAAATGTCTACCGCCAGCTGAAAATCGACTCTCAAATTTGTCATCTTGTGTCCGCCGGCATCTTTCTCAGATGGCTGGAGTAGTTAACTGAATGTTAAGGGTCATCCCGATCCGGCCCTTCCTATAGTATTTATGGTCGTTGTTAAAAAAGCGTTTCGATTGCAGGACGTTTTTTTGCGACAACACTTATGCCGCCATCCTTTTTTTCGGAACATTATAATGACAAGCGGTATAATTCCCAATCCCGTTCCCTGTATACTCCAAGAAATAAAAAAATCATGAAATTTTCGGAAATGTGAGTCTAAACGTGCTGCCGCCCGATCGCAGGCAGCCGGCCCGATCACTGACGTGCGGGCAGTCGGAAATTTTGCCCGGGCACAGATCGGCAGCTTTAGGAATGTACTTGCAGCGGGTGCTTTCAAACCCGACCTGGAAACCGAATCGCTCCGAGAACAGCTTTATGCGCAACAGATCCAATCCCACGCCGCCGGCATTGAAATCGTAAGGCTTTTTCGATGCATACCATTCGGTCTGCTGCGCCGGTAAAAATCCGCCGAATATATAGTTGCGCTGTTCGTCTGTGATGCCGATGCCATCGTCATGGACTTCAATGCAGATTTGATCGTCAACGGATTGCGCTGAAACGGTGATCAGGCCTTCATCAGGAGTATTCTCGACGGCATTTTTAAGCAGGCCGACAATCCCTTTTTCAAGCACGGCCCTGTCCATTGAAACCGACAAGCCCTTTTCAATCTCGGCCCTGATCTCCGGGTAGTCGCGGTTGTTTGACGGCAATTTGCGGTTTAAGATGTCGCTCAGAAAATCATCCAGCGGTATATTTTCAATTCGGATGTCTTTGATTTTGAAGATCGATTCAATTCGATCTCGCATGGATTGGACCACAGCGGCACACTGTCCGGCGGTGCTGTCATCCAGCTCTTCAACCAAACTGAGCGCATCCTCGATGATGTGGACAATGGCCGCTTTTTCTTCAACCGCCCGTTCGCGGATAATATCATCCACTTTTTCCTGTAGCTGATTTAACCTGCTTACATTCCGCTTTCCGCGGGCAACCATCTTATCGAGGCTGCGGTCATGGGCCGCAGTGGACTTCCGTTCAATCAGCTCCAATACGGTTTCGAGAATGGCCAGCGGCGTTTTGAGCTCATGGGACAGATGGCTGATCACCTTCTGTTTGGCTTTGTCCGAGGCCTTCAGCTTCTCATACAGCCGCGAATTCTCGAGGGCAATCGTCACGTAATTGGCCAGATGCAGCATAATTTCTTTGTCGTCCGGGCTGTAATCCCCTGATTTTTTATTTAAGGCCTGCAAAGTGCCGATACATTTATTTTTTCGATTGATCAATGGCACGCACAGAATGTTTCGGGTTTGAAAGCCGGTCTGACCATCAATGCCCCGACAAAAACGGGAATCCGCGTATGCATCCGGAACGATCAATGGAATTTTATTTTGAAAGACCCAGCCGGCCACCCCCTCAGTTTTGGGCAGGACGATTTCGTTTCTTTTAAGATCCGTGGATACAAAGGCGGTCAAATTGAGTTCCTGTTCATCGATCAGAAAGACCGAGCACCTTTCGGACGCCATGACTTCCTTGGTCTGATCGACGATGACCTCAAACAGGTGGTCGAATCCCATTTCGGAAGTCAAAAGCTGGCCGATATGAAACAGCCGGTTGTAGCGGCTGATCTGATTTCTGAGCTCGCGCTCATCTTTGCGCCGCACACTGCGGCGTCTTTTCGGATGGCCGTTATCAGAGGGTTCCATTGGCCGGCATCTCCGGTGGGGGGGACATTTAAATTTAAAACCAACTCTCTGAAACACAGGGCAAAATGTGGCGCTTAAAAAAAGATGCTGGATGTCGATGACATACTATTCAATAATGCAGTATTGTCAAGTCTTTCAAATAACAGAAATACCTCTAAATGCCTGTATTGACAAGTGAGGATGAATACCTAGCTTTGCGGGGTAATGGATATTTTAACATCATTCTAACAAATTTGCCGGTTTCTGGAATAATTGATTAATATGAACCTTTTTTTGCTCAGTCTCGGGTGCGCCCGAAACCAGGTGGACAGCGAAATTATGCTGGGCCGCATCAAAAAGGCCGGCTGGGAAATCGTTGAGGATCCCGGGGATGCGGACACTATTGTGGTCAATACCTGTAGTTTCATCGAGGATGCCGCCGACGAAAGTATCGAGATGATTCTCGAGCTTGCCCGCTACAAGCAGACCGGAAAGTGCAGGCGGCTGGTCGTGGCGGGCTGCTTGCCGGAGCGCTACCGCGAGCAGATTGCCGGCGAGATGCCGGAAGTCGACGCGTTTATCGGAACGGGGGCATTCCATCACATTGTTGATGCTATTGAGGGGTCAACATTCCCAAATGGTTGTTTGCTGCCGGATCCGGGGGCCGCGGCGCCCCAGGAAAATAATGCGACGCGAGCGCTGAGCACATCTCACATGGCCTATCTCAAGGTAGCCGAGGGCTGCAGCCAGCAGTGCACCTATTGCATCATCCCCAAGCTGCGTGGTAAAAAAAGAAGTCGGCCGCCGCAGGACATTATTTCCGAGGCCCGGGATTTGCTTGCGGCCGGTGTCAAAGAGCTGGTCCTGGTAGCTCAGGATACGACTGCGTACGGCAAAGATCTGCAGCCAGCAGCATCTTTCAGTCGGCTGGTCGAAAAGCTGGCCTGCCTGCCGTTACAGGACGCAGCAAGTCCCGGCGCCTGGATCCGCGTTCTTTACGGGCATCCGGAAAGCATCGATGATGATTTTATCAAAACAGTTGCGTCATATCCGAATATATGCTCTTACTTTGACATCCCGATTCAGCACGTCAGCAGCTCAATTCTTAAAAAGATGGGCCGCAACTATAATCGGCGCATCCTGGATCGCCTTTTTGGCAAGATTCGAGCAGAAGTGCCGGGCGCCTCTTTGCGGACCACTCTAATTGTAGGATTTCCTGGAGAGAGTGAAAAAGATTTTAACACGCTGCTGCGTTTCGTGGAAAACACGCAATTTGATCATCTGGGTGTATTTCTTTATTCCGATTCTGAGGATCTTCGATCTCACCGTCTGCCCGATCACGTTCCGGCAGAAGTGGCTCAAGAGCGCTATGACCAGCTGATGTCATGCCAGCTGGATATATCCACACGGAATTATCAACAATATATCGGTCAAACGTTGCTGGTTTTAGTCGAAGAGCCGATTGAGAAACGCTTATTTGCCGGTCGGACGCCATTCCAGGCGCCTGAAGTCGATGGCATGACCTACATTAAATCCGGCCCCAGGCAACAGGCCCCGGGAATCGGATCATTTTCACAAATCAAGGTAAGCGATGCAATGGAATATGATCTCATAGGAGATGCCCTATGAAGGACCTCAAAAAGCGGATTCTGGCGGAAAACCAAGCAGACCTCGATGAAATCGAAAACCAGTTATCGGAAAATTTAAAACCTTACCTTGATCTGGTATCCGAAGTCGCCCATCATATCCTATTTGCCGGCGGCAAGCGGCTACGGCCTTTGTTGCTGGTGCTGGCCGCCAAAATTTGTGGTTACACGCACAAATACGCCAAGACCATTGCCTCAGCCATGGAATACCTGCATGCCGCCACGCTTTTGCACGATGACATCATCGACGATGCTGTTCTGCGGCGCGGCAAAACGGTTGCTCACTCGGTATATGGCAATGCCGTTACCGTTCTGGTGGGAGATTTTCTGCTTGCCCGGGCATTGCACATCTGTGCAGATTCCGGCAAAATAAAAGTTATTCATATCATTTCTAATTTAACCGAGAATATGTCCACAGGCGAAGTCCATCAACTGATGCGCAAAGGCGATATCACGCTCACCGAACAAGAGTATCTGGAGGTTATTCGTCGTAAGACAGCCGTTCTTTTCCAGGCCGCCTGCACGGTGAGTGCGGTTATCGCAGAGGCGCCCCCTGAAAAAGAGCAAGCCCTGTCCGATTACGGCTATAATCTTGGGCTGGCTTTTCAGATGGTTGATGATTTGTTTGATTACACCATGGACACCGCCGCCCTCGGAAAAGAGGTCGGGGCGGACCTCAAAGAAGGCAAGTTGACGCTGCCCATTATCCAGGCCCTAAAACAGGCCGATTCCGCTGATCGTGATCAAATGGTCAACATCATCCAGAAAGAAGATTTTACGGATGATGAGTTTAAAACCCTGGTGACGCTGTTGCACAAAAACGACGGGATCGATTACACCCTGAAAACAGCCGGCGTTTATATTGACAAAGCCAAAGAATCTCTTTCGATTTTCGAGTCCTCTAAATTTAAGGATTCGATGTTGGATATTGCGGATTATGCACTCGCCCGCCGCCTATAAAAACTGGCTTCAAAATCTCATATTTTGCCCGATGGCGGTGTTATAATCCGATTCAAAATACTCGCGTACTATCGTGTACGCTCCGCTTTTGAATCGAATTACGCCTACCCATCAACCAAAATCTGTAGTTTTGAAGCCAGTTTTATTTTCTATATTTATCGGTGGAAACTAACTTATTTACTACCAAATAGCTCTGAAGCCAGTTTTATATTTTATATATCCGTTAAGTCATTTATACGCGGCCTTTTGAACTCCCTAATAAAGTTTAGATCAGATGTGAAATCCCGCGCGTAGCTGCGGGAGCCCTGAAGCAAAATCTGGATCTCTAAAAACAGTTCTACAATATTATATTTTTTCAACATCCTACCGGTACATCGGTTATCAAGCTGTTTAAACTCCATAGGTGCAGTTTAATAAGAGGATAAAAATCTTAATATCTGGTGGGTGACCCAAGCTAAAATCATCCGCCATTTAATGGAATGGCCGCCGAGAAAATCCCGGATTTTAGATTTACGCGTTTATTCCGTAGCTTAAATCTTGAATTTATCGTAAAATTCATTTAATGGTTAATACCATTATAATTTTGATAAAACTGGAGTAAAAAATGTGCCGGATGTCTTTCAAATGGTATGGTCGGGCTTTTGCCACTGCGATGGCCCTGATGCTGTTCTTGTCTGTCACAGCTGATGCTAAAAAACAGGTGCAGAATAAAACCTTTGTGGTCATTGGCAGCAGTCAGATTTATAGCGGCAATATTCAGGCGGCCCGGCAAGCAGCCATATCCGAAAGCCTGGTGTCGGCAGTCGCCCTGATGACCCAAGAGGTTCTTGAGGTCAATTCTCTGATAGAGTATTTTCCCCGGGTGAATGACATCATTTATGCCAAACCTGATGCATATGTCCTGGATTACAAGGTGTTGACTGAAACCCAGTCCGGTAAGCATTATCGGGTTCTGGTCGAGGCACGGGTGGCGGGCAAAAAAATTGCCGAGCAACTCTCGAACGCGGATGTACTCAGAGCGAAAGTAAAGCGACCTGCCATACTTTTTTTAATTTCGGAACAAGATCTGCAGCAGGATGCGCCCCGCTATTGGTGGGGGGAGCAAATGGGTAATTTCGAAGCGATTGCCGAAGACACCATGGCGAACATTTTAAAAGCCCAAGGCTTTCCGATCGTAAATCATCGGGATGCTGAAATCAGTGAATTGACGGATCCGCGGGCGATTGCGACGCCTGTCCTAAGCGATGAATCAGCCATTGATATCGGTAACCGTTTGAAGGCAGATGTGATTATTCTGGGCACGGCCATCGCCAGCCCCACTGCCAGCACTATGGGAGATGATTTAAAGTCCTTTAAGGCCATTCTGAGTGCACGCGTACTGCAAACGCAAAACGGTGAAGAGCTGGTCAATATTTCAAGGACCTCGGTGACTGCGAACATCAACGAAGCAGCGGGCGGCCGCGAAGCCCTGACAATGGTGGCCTCCCTGGTCGCAGATGATCTGGCCATTCAATTAGACGCCGCCTGGCGCCGCCTGGCCGATCGACCGTCGCAGATAGAAGTTTTTGTAGAAGGGACCGGAAATCTTGCTAATTTTGTCAAGTTTCGCCGGTCGCTGACCAGCATTTCCGGCGTCGGCGGGATTCGCGTCAAAGAAATCAAGCCCAACGAGACAACTTTGATCGTTGATTACAAGGGTAAGGCCGAGGAACTGGCTGCGGCCCTGATGCGACAAAATTTTGAAAACTTCGGCATCAATATACATGAAATAACCCAGGGCAATTTGAAAATTACGCTGGTCTCAGAATAAGCGTTGATCTGCCGATTTGCTCTTGACACTATACCACGCCGGTGTTAGTTGGAATTTGCTTAACTTGCAGTCTTTAGATGTGAGATTGACTTCACATTAATTTTCATACAAAGGCACGTAGCTCAGGGGGAGAGCGCTACCCTGACACGGTAGAGGTCGTGAGTTCAAATCTCACCGTGCCTACCATAAAAATCAAGGGGTTATGGCTTCGGTCGTAGCCCCTTTTTTGATCGGATCCAGCCTCTGTTTTTACCGCAGCCTATCAGCGGGGTGTTAACGTCAAGGTGTGGCGGGTGTGCGCCTTAATGGCCCTGTCGCTAAACCACCAGTAAAGCTTGTCACCCTTCATGAAGGGCTCGACCTGGTCGGTGGTATGCGGGTCGAACTGGCGTCCGGATACGCCGCCGGGCAGCACAGCCAGGATTTTATCCGGGTCGGCCATGTCCACCACCATCCGCAGGGACGCTGAAACGGTGATTTTAAAAGGCGCGTTGAAGTCGTATATCCCGCGGTAAAGGGTTTCTCCGGACCCTGCGGCCGGATACGAACCGCCGCCGAGAAAATTCTTGCCGGCCCCCGAGCGCCTGATGGGGCTTAAAAAATCATGGCGGTGCACCTTTCCCCATTGCCAATTGTTGGGGTTTTCCCCCGATTTAGCACTCAAATATTGGATGGCATTTAAACCCGCCTGATGGAATAGGTCGTCGCGGGTTTCACGGTGATCAGCGGTGTGTATATTGTCAAACCAGGCAGACTCACCTTCGAGCACCATATTTTGAAGCCGTTCCTGCCAGAAATACCATTCATCCAGCATCTTCCGGACCAGCTCATCGCCCAGTTCGTCGGCATAGACCAACAGCGCAAACTCGCGGTAAACGGCCTGAAAAATTGTCGGTGCGACACTATCCAGGTCGTCGTTAAAATTCCATCCGGATAGAATCTGGCCCAGTTTTCGGGTATCCGCATGCACTGTCAGCGCGTGCGCCATGATCGGCCCGATTTGTTGCGCCATGAGGTTGACTGTGTCACGCTGATAGGCCCAGTGATCTGCGGCTGATTTTTGGCCGGATGCATCCATCAACGCCATCAGCCGGCGGTAGCGATGAGACGATGCCACGACGCTGCTATAGTGGTAGGGGTAATCGCGCTTTACGGTTAGATGGTTACACGTGCCGAGCCACCCGCGGGCCGGATTGACCGTGTGCGGCATCTCCTGCCAGGGAATCCAGCCGGTCCAATTATCCTGGCCGTTGTAGACGACATAAGGGACAAGAGCTTCACCCTGGGAACGGATGGGAATTTTGCCGGTGGCCGACCAGCCGATGTTCCCCAAAGAATCCATAACGACATAATTCAAAGCGATCTGATTGACATATTTGAGGGCCCGGCGGACTTCCGAAACTGTTCGGCACTTGATTAGGCGTTCAAATCCCACCGAAGGCGCCATGGCCTCAAAACTCGACCAGCGCATGGAGATGACCCTATCGGTTTGCAGCCCGGGCATGACGCCGGAGATGACCGGACCTCTGCGGGTGCGTCGAATTTTGATTTTTTCTGTACGGTACCCGTCGGCAGCGCTGTTGTCCTTGATTTTGAGGGTCTCTTCGATGACCTCAAACGGAATGGATTGGTTTCCTTCTAGATAGTGGTCCGGATTGTCGGGATCCAGAGTTTCAACATACAGATCCTGGGTGTCGCTATAGGCATTGGTGACGCCCATGGCGATATGCTCGGTGCGGCCGACTGGCATCCCGGCCATACCGGGAATATTAACACCGACTGCCCGGAATTGAGGCGTAATCAGGCCACAGGGGTACCAGGGGCCCGGCAACATCGTGGCTTCCAGGTGGGGATCATTGGCCAGAATGGGTTTGCCGCCGGTTGAAAACTTCCCATCAACAGCCCAGTTGTTGCTGCCCAGCCGCAACGACCCGAGATCCAAATAGGCCAGCAGCTTTTTGTCAAACGCCATACCCAACCGGGTAGCAGCTGATGCCGGCATTAGCCGGGCTGCGCCGGCGCGGTCCTCATCGTCCGGGTTGATGTTGAGGGGAAAGATTTCTGCCGCTTTGGCGGGCCCCAGTTTTTCAACCAGCATCTGGGCGATGATTTCGGATCTAATATTGCCCGCACTGTTCCAGCCCATGAAATATAAGATTGTCAGGGAATCTGCGCTGCTCCAGGTCGACGGCCGGATGCCGGCCAGCTTGAATTCCATGTGATGCGCTTGCGGGCGGTTTTCAATAAAGGCATTAATACCGTCCACGTATTTTTGGAAAAACATTCGGGTGTTGTCATCGAGCAATTTGACATGCCGGGCGGCATTGCGATGGAAGCCCAGGGTGCGCATGCGGATGTCCAGATCCCTGGCTTTTTCCCCGGCCATCTCGCTGATGCGGCCGGATGCGAACAGCTTGGTCAGCTCCATTTGAAACAGCCGGTCCTGAGCGGTCACAAACCCCTGGGCGAAGAAAAGATCTTCCAGATCGGCGGCATAAATATAAGCCATACCTTTTTCATCGCGATGGACCGTTACCGGTTTTTTCAGGCCCGGCAAAACCAGGCTCCCGCTCTTGGTGTAACGATTAAACGGAGAAGCGCCGAATGGATTGATCACCACCAGAACCGCGATGATAACCCCGACGATGAGAATCAGCAACAGCCCCAGCAATCTTTTAAACCACTTCATAACCGTCCTTTCTGATGGGAATGGATTGCCTGTTCGTCTACGGTAAACCAGACGAGATAGGTGTATTAAAACTGCCTGCCGGGCATTGTCAAATCATTTTCAAACAATGGGTTTATAAAATAGCGGTGCGGTTTTGAAATAAAAGAAAACCTGTTTGATAAAATTCAATTCTACCTTATATTAGAAGATATATTTTTCGTCGCCTAAGGCAATAAAGGCGTTTAAGGGGGCGGCTGGCGGTTTGTCGATCTAAAAAACGTCATCTATTTCCCCTTTTCAACTCTGAATTAACGAAAGATGATGCGATGCCGTCTGGAAAGGGCATGGTTGTTCTAATGGGATCCGGTGAACTGACTGCCACGATGGTGGAGGTTCACAAAGAATTGCTGGGACGCGTGGCGGCCACACCCAGGGCCGTATTTTTGAACACACCGGCGGGTTTTCAGTTAAACGTTGACCAGATTTCGGCAAAGGCCAGGGATTACTTTCAATCTCATATTCAACAAAACCTCGAAATCGCATCTTTCAAGTCAAACGATGCCATTTCTCCGTTCGATGCCGAGCAGGCCTATCAGACCCTGCGGGCCGCCGATTATGTTCTGATCGGCCCCGGCAGCCCGACCTACGCGGTGCGCCAGTGGATGCCTTCCGCCATACCCAAAATCCTGATCGGCCGCATTGAGGACGGTGGATGCCTGGTGGCTGCCAGCGCAGCTGCTCTGACCGTCGGCCGTTTTACCCTTCCAGTCTATGAAATTTACAAGGTTGGCCAGGAACTGCACTGGGTGGACGGTATGGATCTGTTAAAACATTTCGGCTTCAACCTTGTCGTTGTGCCCCACTGGAACAATGCGGAAGGCGGCAACCATGACACACGCTTTTGTTTTATGGGCAAACCGCGTTTCGAACAGCTGGTTGCTGCTTTGCCGCTGGACGTTTCCATTTTCGGTTTGGATGAGCATACGGCCTGTATCTTTGATTTTGAAAGCAATCAGGCGATCATCAAGGGGATCGGCCAGGCAACCTTACAGCGCTCGGGGCAGCAGAAGGTTTTTAGAAGCGGCGACCAATTTTCGCTCGATGTGCTCAGGGGCACAGGTCATGACGGTCAATGGGAGCAGGTAACCGAAGCGCCTCAACAACTACAGACAACCGCAGCAGACACCGGCGGCGCCTTCTGGGATCAAATTCATCAGCTGGAAAGTGAGTTTCACGACGGACTCAAAACCCACGAGGCTCAAAAAACCACAAATGCCCTGCTTGAGCTGGATCGAACCATCTGGCAGGCGCAACAGGATCTGGAAAATGCAGAATCTGTTATCCAGGCGCGTGACACCCTGCGCGAGCTGATCGCGATTTTGGGCACCCGCCTGGCGGCTGCGCCGCGCAGCGAAACCGATTGCCTGGCACCGCTAGTCGAACAATTGCTGCAGGTCAGAGAAGCGTTCAGACAGCGCAAGCAATTCGAGGAAGCAGATGCCATCCGCGACTGCTTGCAGCGCATCAACATCACGATCGAAGACGACAAACAGGGATCTCGCTGGCGGTTATCGTCTTGATCAGAAGACAGAGGGCAGAAGACAGAGGTCAGAAGCCAGAAAACTCCCTGCTTCCAGCCAGAAGCGAGAAGCCAGTGGCCAGCAGCAAGGAACCGGCAACCTGAATATTGACTATTACAAAAGCTTAAATTGACGATTATGTTGAGTCATTCCCCACTATCGATACTGGCGATTAACGCCAAAGACAGTCCGG
>JASFNW010000152.1:0-12519 GCA_050116835.1 Desulfobacterales bacterium | reverse complement strand
GGCCTCGAATTCGATCTCATTGGCGATCATGCTCAACGATTGGGCATCTTCGATTAGATGATCAAACAGGGATTTCTGTTTGATACCCAGATGTGTGGCGACAATGCTGAGAACATCGATCGCCCTTGGTGATAACCTAAATGTCGCGCGAACCGATTGTCTTCCCCTCAAATCAGCTGATGACGGCAACGGGATGTTTAATTCATCAAACGGTGCGCCATTATCCTTCTTTGCCATTTTAGCCTGCCTTTTTTTCGGGTTCCAACCGCATCATCAAGCTTCATTACAATTATCATGGTTCATAATTAATCATATGTCAATCCGCCTTAAGACGTTATTTTGCATTACATATTTCGGGCGAAAAGTAAATGCTTGTTTTCAGTTCAAATCTGAAATTTCTTAACCCGGAACCCAGAACCTTTGAGCCCTGAACCCGGGAATGGCACCCGACGTGAAAACCTTTCGAAAAGCAACCCTGTTCTGTGGCATACTCAGCAATTAGTGTAAAGGTAGGCTATTTAAAGCGGTCGTAAATGGTTTGGTATTGATTTTCGTCAATATAGGCGTAGCGTCTGAGGGCATCCAGAATCCAGCGGGCTTTCCATTTTAACCAGTCGCTATTTTCGGTTGGATTTATTGCTAATGGTCGTGGAATGACGGCCACCATACGGACAATCTCCTCCAGCGTCAACTGGCCAACGGGTTTGCTAAAATAATGCTCAGCAGCCATCTCCACTCCGAATATCCCCGGTCCCCATTCGATCACGTTTAGATACAGTTCAAAGATTCGCTTTTTTGAAAGATCTTTTTCAAGCCTTAGGGTGATCAATAATTCCTTAATTTTGCGAATGATGCTTTTGTCCGTTGAAAGGTATAGGTTTTTAGCCAGCTGCTGGGTTATCGTGCTGGCGCCCCGGGCATATTCGCCTTTTTGCCAGTTCTTTTTTATGGCCGCTTTCAGTTCTGCAAAGTCGATGCCCTTGTGCTGATAAAAGCTAGCATCCTCGGTAACCCTCACCGTTTCTTGCAACAACTTGGGTATGGCTTTCAATTCGATCCACCTCTGCTGGATTCGGAATGTGGCATTGGTTTTCTTGGCCTCCCTGTAACGCTGGACCATCAAGGCTGTTGATCTTGGATTCTTATTTTTCAGCTCGCTTACATCAGGCAATCCGACATAAAAATAAAATCCCCCGATAATCAACATCATCAGGATAACAATTCCGATTATTTTTAATGCGGCTTTCATTAGTACCTTAAATAGCCGGATTTTTATCTGAAAGAAAGATTTTTTTTAACCCAGAATGATGAAATTTGATAAAAAAAAGGCAGCGCTCGGTCGCTGAGCACTGCCTTTTTGCTTATTCACAACTGCTTATCCGGTAATAACTATTTCCGAAGGAAAACGCTAGTTTGTTTCCACGTCGGAAAAAGGGCCATTTCCGGATGGAAACTAGTTGACTTCTTCGTACTCCGCATCCACAACCTCCTCGTCTTCGACTCCTGATGACGAACCGCCGGACGAATTGTGATCACCAGCTGAATTCGTCTCCTGAGTATATCCGCCGGGAGAGGCCTGCTGGTATGCGGAAGCGGCCAGTTTGTGGGACACCTGGCTCAACGCTTCAGTCAGGCGCTTTATTTCAGCGCTGTTTTCACCTTCGATCTCGCGCTTGAGGTCGGCGATCGCCTGATCGACTTCAGCTTTAAGTCCGCTGTCCACCTTATCACCCAAGTCTCTCAGGGTTTTTTCAGTGGCGTAAACCAGTGAATCTGCCGAATTGCGGGCATCGGCCAGCTCTTTTTTGCGTCGATCATCTTCTGCATGAAGCTCGGAATCTTTCACCAGCCGATCGATTTCCTCCTGGGACAATCCCGAAGAATGGGTTATTTTAATCGACTGCTGCTTGCCGGTGGCCATGTCTTTGGCAGATACTTCCACAATGCCGTTAGCGTCAATATCAAAGGATACTTCAATCTGAGGTGTCCCGCGAGGTGCCGGTGCAATGCCTGTCAGCTCGAAACGACCGAGTGTTTTGTTGTCCGAGGCCATTTCTCGCTCTCCCTGAAGCACGTGAACCGACACAGCCGGCTGATTATCTTCAGCGGTTGTAAAGATTTCACTCTTCTGGGCCGGAATGGTCGTATTCTTTTCAATCAAACGCGTCATCACACCGCCCAGGGTCTCAATACCCAGTGAAAGCGGTGTAACATCCAGCAACAACACATCGGAAACGTCGCCCTTTAAGACAGCGCCTTGAATGGCGGCACCCATGGCGACCACTTCATCCGGATTAACGCCCTTATTCGGTTCTTTGCCAAAAATTTTGGCAACGCGTTCCTGAACGGCGGGCATGCGCGTCATACCGCCGACCAAAATAACCTGATTGATGTCGGCAGCAGAAAGCCCGGCATCCTTAAGGGCTGTGCGGCACGGTTGCTCCAGTTTATCCAGCAGATCGGCGACCAGACTCTCGAGTTTGGCGCGAGTCAGCTTGATATTCAGATGCTTGGGACCGTTGGTGTCAGCCGTTATAAACGGCAGATTGACGTCGGTCCCGACCGAAGCAGACAGTTCGATTTTGGCTTTTTCAGCAGCTTCTTTTAACCGCTGGAGTGCCATCTTGTCTTTCCTCAGGTCCAGGCCCTGATCCTTTTTAAATTCGTCGGCCAGATAATCGATTAATTTAAGATCGAAATCTTCGCCGCCTAAATGGGTGTCTCCATTGGTGGCTTTGACTTCGAAAACACCGTCGCCGATTTCAAGAATCGATACGTCGAAAGTGCCGCCACCCAGGTCGAACACCACGATTTTTTCATCGGTTTTCTTATCCAGACCATAGGCTAGAGATGCTGCGGTCGGTTCATTGATGATACGCAATACATTGAGCCCGGCGATTTTCCCGGCATCTTTTGTAGCCTGGCGTTGACTGTCGCTAAAGTAGGCCGGTACGGTTATGACCGCATCGGTAACCTTTTCACCCAGATATGCCTCGGCCGCCTTTTTAATACTGGCCAGAATAAAGGATGAAATTTCTGCCGGACTATGCGGTTTGCCGCGTAAGTTGATCCGTACATCACCATTGGATGCCTTTTCAATCTTGTATGGCAGCACCTTGATGTCATTTTGCACCTCGGTAGAATCATATGTACGACCGATCAGGCGTTTGACACCAAAAACCGTATTCTCCGGATTGGTGATGGCCTGCCTTTTGGCAATCTGGCCGACCAGACGGTCCCCTTTATCGGTGACAGCTACCATTGATGGTGTTGTGCGACCACCTTCCGGGTTGGTTATAATTTTTGCTTCGCCGCCTTCCATAATGGCAACGCATGAGTTCGTCGTTCCCAGATCTATTCCAATAATTTTACTCATAATACATTCCTCCTTAATCTAAGTTTTTTACAAATCACACTTTAAATCGGTGCCCTGAGCTTTATATGGTGGGGGTGCTGTCGGTTAATTCCGTCAAATCGAAATCTTCGACGAGTTCTCCCCTGTCAACAATAGCGCTGATTTCATTGTGCGCTGATGACAAGCTCTTCATGGCGCTGTTAAAGCGTATTGTGATTGGATCTTCAGTGCCCAAATCCGTCTCAACTTCGGACAGCAAGGCCATGCCTCTGTCCAATACCTGTTTAATCTCATTTAACCTTCTTTTCCGTATCTTATGCTTTTGCCGTTCGCGGGCAATAACCGGCAGCAGCCGCTGAATGGACATCTCAACCAGCGCGTTTCTGGACGCGTTGGCTTTCTGCGCCGCTTTTTCAAGCGAGGCCAGAGCCTTTCGGCTGATTACAAACGTTTTCTGAACACGCTCAATATCCGCTAAGGATTCACTGTTGATTCTCCGGGCAATCAGCTTGAGGGAGTGGGCATCTTCAATCAAATGGTCAAAAATCGATTTTTGTTTGATGCCCAAAAGGGCTGCGACAATACTGATAGCTTCAATCGCTTTTGCTGATAATGTAAACGTTGCCCTCACCGATTGTCGCCCCCTTAAATCTAAAGCTGTAGGATGCGGCAATAACGTACTGCTCTTGCGCACCGTTTGCCTTTGCGGTTCCATTTATACCTCCCCCCGGAAACGCATGGTTTTTAACCTTGTTGTCATTACTCTATAATAATACATTATAATAGTAATGCAAATAAAAAATGAGTTAAATTTTCTTGACATGTCAGGTTTTATCCTTACTTTGTAATTGCAAAACGATTATAAATCATATTTTTGATTAGAGGAGGTGTTGAAATGATGAACTTAGTGAGATGGAATCCATGGAGAGAAATGACCAGTCTGCAGCATCGTATGAACAATCTATTTGATGCACCCTTTTTCCGTAGCGGTGGAGAAACGGAAGATCTGAGCATGGGAGCCTGGTATCCGGCAGTGGATATGTTCGATGACGATAACAAGATCGTCATCAAAGCTGAATTGCCCGGCTTGGATAAAAAGGATATTTCAGTTGATCTCAAAGATCGGGTTTTGACCCTCAGTGGAGTGCGCAACTACGACAACGAGGTTAAAGAGGAAAATTACTATCGCCGCGAGAGAGTGACCGGAAGTTTCAAGCGCTCTTTCCATCTGCCGGCTGATGTCGAGTCGGATCAGATCAAGGCTGATTTTAAAGATGGCCTCTTGAAAATTGAAATTCCGAAACCCGAGGAACAAAAACCAAAACAGATAACGGTTCATTAATGTTGTTGGGTGCACTGCTTGCGAAGCATTCACAAACCTCAACGATAGGGCGACTTTCGAGTCGCCCTTATTTTTTATTCAAAACCTGAATTTTGCACGGGCCGGAGGGTCAAAATAGATGATAAATAAAAACAATTATGATCTATTTTCACTCAAAACTCAGGTACGGGGTATGCAACCCTATCAAATTGAATTATATTATAAACAAGAAATTTAGACAAAAAGTGAAAATGCACGAAGAACAACGATTTGTTTCATTAAATTCTTTTATGCCGTTGTGCTTTGTGATTATAACGCTGCATCAGGTGTTCGGATGGACTCTGTTGTGCAACGCCAAATTGGAGACGATGCGGAATGAAAAAACCCCCGGGTAAAATTCGCCGATTTTTGAGCATTTTTTGGAACAGTGTTTCGCTTTTACGCCGTTTTGTCGGCAATCTGCTGTTTCTGTTGCTGGTCGTATTTTTTATTGCCATTCTATTTTTTGACAGTGGAGAAGAAGTGCCTGATGACGCTGCGTTGATTTTAATGCCCCAGGGCAATATTGTTGAACAAGAAACGGAAACGATGCTGTCCAGCGATATATTCGGCGATGCCGCTAAAAAAGAAACGCTTTTAAAGGACATCATCGCCGTGATCGACTTTGCAAAAGATGATGACCGCATTCAGGTGATGGTACTGGACTTAAGAAATATGGCAGGAGCCGGTATCAGTAAGCTTCAGGATATTGGGGCTGCACTGGAGCGTTTTAAAAGCGGGGGCAAGCAAATTATTGCTTTTGGAGATTCTTTCAATCAACAACAATATCTGCTGGCGGCCCATGCCGACAGGCTATATTTGAGCCCGATGGGCACCATTTTGCTGCAGGGTTTTGGCCTGTATCGAAAGTATTACAAATCAGCCCTGGATAAACTCAAAATACAATTTCATGCTTTTCGCGTCGGCGCCTATAAATCGGCCCTCGAGCCTTTTTTGCGCGACAGCATGTCTGATTATGCCAAAGAGGCCAACCTGGCCTGGCTTGATGTCCTCTGGGGCGATTACAAACGCGTTGTCTCTCAACAACGGGAACTGAATTCACATCAATTGGACGACTACATCAACAATTTTCCGGCCCACCTTGCAAAAGCCGATGGTGACGCTGCTGTAGCCGCATTAAATCTTGGCCTGGTGGATGAACTCATAACCCGTGATCAACTGCGCCAGGAACTGATCGAAATTGTCGGCCGCGATAAAGATGGTTTTACCTTTAAGCAGATTGAATTCAACGAATATTTAAACCACATCAGACCCGCTTTGGTACAGGATCGCCTGACAAAGGATAAGGTCGGCATCATCGTAGCCAGCGGCATTATCCTGGATGGTGAGCAGCCCACCGGCAGAATCGGCGGTGACACGATTGCAGATCTGCTCATGCGCGCGCGCAACGACGACCAGATAAAAGCGGTGGTGGTGCGGGTTGATAGCGGTGGTGGCAGTGCGACCGCATCTGAAGTCATCAGCAGAGAAGTCGAGCTGACCCGTGACAGCGGCAAGCCGGTTTTTGTTTCCATGGGATCGGTGGCCGCTTCGGGCGGATACTGGATTGCCGCCCAGGCCGACCAAATTTGGGCCACACCGACGACGATAACCGGCTCAATCGGGATATTCGGCGCCTTTCCCACTTTTGAAAAAAGTCTAAAATCCCTTGGTATTACCAGTGATGGTGTCGGTACCACCAAACTTTCAGATGCGTTTGATCCCAGCCGGCCGCTCAATGACCGGATTGCCCAATCAATGAATCAGATGATCGAACGGGGTTATCAACGCTTCATTCAGCGGGTGGCCGAAGGCCGCAATATGGAACTCGAAGCGGTCGAGAAAATTGCTCAGGGCCGTGTCTGGGCCGGAACCACAGCGAAGGATCTGGGACTGGTCGATCAGCTCGGCAACCTGCAGGACACCATTCGTGCGGCTGCCGAGCTGGCGAATTTAAAAGATTATGATGTTACGTATATCGAACAACCCTTGACAACAAGGGAGCAGCTAATCAAAAGGCTCAATCGAATAATTACGGTAGCATTCAATTTCTCGCGGCCGAGCGGGCATCCGGTGCAAAAATTATACGATACGGTTGTCGATGGCGAAATCCGGCAGTTTTTGCTGACCGAGGATCCGGCCGGATTATATGCATTCTGTCTGAATTGCATCGAGCCCTGAGGATTAAATCTGAAAATCGCACTTTTTCTATTATGTAACCGTCAATCACTTGAATTTTAAATTCATCAAATCCAAACGCCCGTCAAATCTTTTTGAAACTTTCCGATTAATGGTATGAAAAACCACAACGCGTGCAAGATTCAGCTACAAAAAATACAAAAGGCGATTCAGGATCGGCCTGCAATCGCCTTTGTTTATTTATTTGAACTTGCCGCTCAGACAGGCAAGAGCTTAAGTTAAATCGTTTAACAATGCATCTTTGAGCATTTTATCCGCTATTTTTTCCTCTTCAATCTCGTAAGTCCCATTTTCGATTTGTTCTTTAAGCTGAGCCACCTTATCCTCGCGGACATCCGGTATCGCTTCCAATCGTCTCTGGGCCTCCTGGATATCCTTAGCCGCGCTCGAAAGCGCGACCGTATCTGCCTTGGTTTGCTGCTGTTCCTGTTGCCCGGCTGCGGCGTCAACTTTATCCTTTTCCTGGACCTGATTCACATAAGCTTCAATATTAACAGAGTCTTTAGGGGTAATTTCCATTTTACGGCAGTCTCCTCAAATGTTAATCGGTTGCCGATTTTTCTAAGCGTACAACCGTCATAAGTTACATTAATTTTAATTCACTGCCTTCTGCGTGTCAAATTAATTACGATTTAATTATATTATCGGTAAAAACTTTACATACTTTAGTCTTTTTTTGCAAATTTCCACGCTGCGTTGCTTTTCGGGAAAATTTATAATATATTAATAATATTTGAAATAATGGCAAAAATGGCATTTTGTGCTGCAAAAAGCCAAAATAGACCATTATGCGGGTTTCAAGCGCAACAATTTTATATGCTATTATCATGCCAAAACCAACCCCGGGGAAAAGTGCATTTTTGTGATGGTATGGGCCGTTGAGAAATCCGCAATTACTTGCAAAAAAAGGATTGGCGCTTTGGACCGGTGTTGAGCACAGACCGGGACTGATTGGCACCTTTCTTTTACCTCCTGCATGTTCATCTGCTGGCATCAGCTGCCTGGGCACTGAATTTATATCAGGCCGGCGGGCTGATCGAGACCGGCCTGGCAACCCTGGCTGTTTTAGTGGTGCTCAATCCACTTTGCCGCATCTGTGACCGTCTCAAGCGAGCCCACCCGAAAAGCCTTTTGCGCTTTCTTTGATAGATGCCGTGCATTAACGTTTCAAAAATTGTTTTTTGCAAGAATCATTGACACCCTACGTTGTGGTACTAATCTTTTAACCATAATGTAATGATATACAATGTCAAACGGTCGATTTAAAATGGTAACTGAGAGAAGAAACAACCCGCGCTTTAGTGTGCATAACGGAGCTTTTGCAATTTTTAAATCCAAGCCCGACAAGCTGATCCCGATCGTTAATGTTAGTCTGGGGGGTATGGGGATCGGTGTCAACGAAATAAATATGAATGCTGACAAGTTAAGCAATGTTTCGCGTTTGGAGATTTTAACCGATGATTGCCGTTTTTACATGGATCAACTGCCCTACCGGTTTCTTTTGCCCCACCGCAACCGTCAACGGGAGGTGGTCGGGCCCTTTCAATACATCTATGGTGTTCAATTCATTGATTTAATGTCCAGTCAACAAAATCAGCTTAAAAATTTTATTCGCAACCATACCCGGGGTGGAAAAACACCGAAATTACTCCATAAGATCAACCAGCACCTGCATCAATTTATCAGTAAAAAAGATCTTGCCGATGCGTGTCGCCACATCGGGCTCCAAGGTCCTTCATTCTGATGCCGCTAATAATTGGATTACACCGATTCAAAAGTGGAGCATACACGGCAGTATTCGAGCATTTTGAATCGGTTTTACGCGCACCTTAATCTTCACATAAAATTAGATGTGTGATCCATTTACCCTGGATAACATAGCCATTGAGCGTTAGATGCATTTTTGAGATAGCTTCTAATAAAATGTCTGCGACTTACGTTGGGAGTCATTATTTAATCTCAAACAGGTGACCCTCATCATCCCGGATGAAGGTCAGCGTCCGGTCTCCCTTTGGAACTTGAATCACTTCCATTCCCAATTGGTGAGATTTATTCACAAATGCCTTCAGATCTCTAACCGCCAAGCAGACATGTCCGATTTGATGCACCTGATTTCCGGGTTTGCCGGTAATGAAAATCTCAAAATGAAGATTTTCACCCCGGTAGTTGATCATCGTCAATTCGGTATCAACATTAAAAATCGCTTTGCCAAGCGAAGTGGCTAAGGCCTTGGGTTCTTCCTTTGCCAAACCCAAAAGATGTTTAAAAAATCGATCTGAATGTTCTTCAGAGCCATACGTCAGAGCGACATGTTTTAAAAGCATTTGACCATCCCTCCTGTTGGCTACGGCATAGCGGTGGAGTTATTTTTTAGCGCCTTATCGCAGGTTGCGCTTTGCGGTCAAGAAAAACCATTTATTAATGATCATCACGTATGCTATTGAATGTCAAAAAGTATATATCGGAGCAAGCATGGGACAATTTGATAAAGATAAACAGGCCATTGTAAGATGTGCCCGCTGGCTGTCTGAACATGGATATTTCGGATGTGTCAGGGGTAGCGGGGGCAACATTTCAGTCAAACTGAATCGTGAAAATATGATGGCCATATCGCCATCGCGCCGCCCTTACCAGGAGATGTTACCGGATGATATTTGCGTGGTTGATGCGCATATGAAATCAATTGAAGGGCGCCTGCCGCCATCTGTTGAAGTAACAATGCACCTGAGTGTCTATAACAACCGTTCGGATGTCAATGCGGTCATTCATACGCACCCGGTGTTTGCCAGTACCTTGTCGATTATCAACAATCCCATTCCGGCCTTATTTGATGAAATCACCTTCGAAATCGGCGCCGAGGTGGATGTGATTCCCTATGCTGTTTCCGGCAGCACCGATCTGGCCCAAAATGTTATCAGCAAATTGGGCAACGGTTGTTATTGTTACATTTTGCAAAACCATGGTGCCTTGAGCCTGGGAAAAAGCCTTGACCAGGCTTGGAAAAATGCTGAGCTGCTGGAAAAAGTCGCTCAGATCTATTATTATGCGTTAACCACCGGTAGAAAAATAACGACTTTGCCCAAAGGCGCCATCGATCAGATTTACCAAATGAGAGAAACTAAATAAGAGCAAGGTCGGTTGTGCGGTTAATTTTCGGAAAAATCAGGGTATGCTAAGCGCTCAGGAAGAAGCCTATATTTTATACAGGGCCTATATACCGGAACATTGCATTCGTCTGATGACTTTCTTATCCGGTGGCGAGCCCTTTTTAAAGGACGATTTTCTCATTTGCCGCAAAGAAAACTGGATCATCCTGATCGGCTATCCCCTGGCTGATAATTTCACTTGCGATGCCCTGGAAACCGTTTTTTCTAAAATAAAAAAAACGTTCCGCCCCGAGTTTATATCGCTGATCGCACCGGAGATACCGTCCGCTTTGGCCGCAAATTGCCGCGAACATCAAAGCGATGCCTACTTTGCGCTAAAAACCCACGAGCCCATTATCCGCAGCCCGGTGAAACGCAACCTGAGAAAGGCGCGTCGAAACTTGCGCGTGGAAATTTCGACGCATATGCGTGCCAGCCATCAGGAACTGATGCATGAATTTGTTGCCCGCACGCCGTTGTCTGAACGTGTCGAGAGGCTATTGTTTAATATGCCGGAATTTGTCGCCGGTGCCGATAAGGCTTTTGTGTTGAACGCCTGGGATAAGGCAAATAGGCTGAGCGCTTTTTATGTCGTTGACCTTGAAGCTGAAGGCTTTTCCAATTACATTATCGGATGCCATTCCAAAAAGAATTATGTTATCGGTGCCTCCGACCTTTTATTATTTGAGCTGATCAACTTGAGCCTGGAATATGGAAAAAACACCGTTCATCTCGGATTGGGGGTGAATGCCGGTATTCGTCGCTTTAAGGAAAAATGGGGGGCTGTGCCCTCCCGCCGGTATGAAATGCGTGAACTGGCGCCCAAGAAATTGTCTATCCTGGATTCGTTCCGTGCTTTTGCAAAAATTCGTTGAGCGCGCTTGTGGGATCAAATGTTTTCTATTAAATCAAAACAAAAAGAGCTAAAAATGATCTGGCAGGTGCAAAAAAACGGCAAGGTTTCGCAGCTTGTCGGCACCGCCCATTTTTTCCCGTACAGTTTTCGAAACGCGTTGCGCCGCTGTCTGCAAAATGCACGGATAATCATGTTTGAAGGCCCTCTGGACGAGGACAGTATGGCCCGGGTCAGACAGGCCGGTATGGACACCGAATCCGCTTACCACCTTTTCGACGAGTTGGATGATCAAACCATCGCCGGCATCACCGGCGCGCTGATTCCGGTTTGCCGGATGCGAAATTCAACTCAATTTTATCAGTATTGCAAAGACGACCTGAGAGAGATCGTCTATGACCTGGTGAAAGGCATGCAACCCTGGCTGGCTTTTTTTACGCTGTGGTCCACTTACCTGCAGCGTCATGGCTGGAAATATTCGGTCGATATGGAAGGATTCAGTGTCGCTCAGGAATTGGGCAAAAAGATTGTATTTCTTGAAAGTATTGAAGAGCAAATACAGGTGCTTCAAAATATTTCGCATGAAAAAATAATACATTTTCTCAAACAGACCGATCATTGGGAAACACTGGCAAAGGATTACGTGAAATCCTATTTGAAGGGCGATCTCGAAAAATTGCGATTCTCCGGTATCCGTTTTCCAAGCCGTCACCACACGGTCATCAATCATCGCGATGAAATATTTTTTGAAAGGATGCAAGCTGAGTTGGTCCCGGGGAGAGTCGTTGCTTTCCTGGGGGCGCCGCACCTGAGGGGAATGAGCCAATTGCTTCTTGCCGACGGTTATCAGGTCAAAGGCCCTTGGCTGCCGGAATAAAGACAGATGCCAGAAGTCAGATGATAGGTGACAGAAGACAGAAAACAGAGAACAGAGCAAAGAATGTCTCGCTTTCGGCTGAACAGTCCTATCAACAGGCCATGAATGCGGCGGTTCGCATTCTCACCCCTCGTGACCATTCAGCCTACGAGTTAAGATGTAAGCTCCAGCAACGGGGGTTTACGGCCAAAACCTGTGATGCGGTCATCGCACAATGCGAAGACTTCGGTTACATCGATGACCTCAGAACCGCCCGGGTATACATTCTTCAGCTCAAGCGCAGGTGTTTCGGCAGGCGCTATGTGCGGCTGGCCCTAAGAAAGAAACGCTTGATGGGTGCTGCGATTGATAAAATTTTAGCTGAAAATTATCCCGGGGAAGATGAATATGAATACGCCGGCCGGCTGTTGGAAAAGAAAAAGAAGACTTTCACAAGCGAAGCAGACCCCAAAAGAAGAAGCGATAGAATCTATCGCTACCTGTATTCTCGGGGCTTCAGCGCGGCTGTAATTCGGAATTTAGTCAAATAGTCGATACGTCAATGGGTCAGATGACTCATTCATTATTAATCATTTGAGGGCTCGGGGAGTTTTTTTTAAATCAATCGCGGAATGAATCATCAGCGACTTCAGACAGTGCACGATTTCGCTGCCGATAATTCATTCCGCTATTATCAGGGGTTGGATGGAAAAACTCCCGGACCCTTCAACTATTTAACTGACTACCAAC
>JASFNW010000151.1:0-12523 GCA_050116835.1 Desulfobacterales bacterium | reverse complement strand
AAAACCGCCGATGCCTGGCTGGCCAATCTGGATGAGCGCCGCGAAGAAATCTTGCCGATTATGGCCAAAACATATGGTCCTCAACATGCTAAGCGCTGGCTGCAGCGCTGGCGCATATTTTTCATGGCCTGTGCTGAATTGTGGGGCTATAACAACGGGCAGGAGTGGCTGGTGTCGCACTACCTTCTTAAAAAGCGACTTTAGCCTCGTACCATATATGCAAAGCCGAAACACAGCCTGAAAAGGCCGCTAGGCCTTAATGAGGCGGGCGCTGTTTACGTGTGCCTATAGCGCTGACCGCCGGTTTTAGGGTCAAGTATAAAACAACAAGCAGAATTGGGAAGATGACCGTCCATGTTAGAATCGCAAATAGCGTTAGATTCCACAGACTGCTCATGCTGCCCCAAAAGTCGTTTTGAAACATCGCTATTAAGTCGTCACCGGATATTTGCAAGCTCTGATGATTGAAAAGCCAGCTGCCGGCGCTGTAAAATGGCACCAGCAAAGCGAGCTGTATCGGATACATCATGTAGTTGACCAGTTGAATGGCCGGTAGGTTCAGGCGAAATGCCAGGGCAGCCAGAGTACAAAGCAGCGTCGTCATTCCCAGCACCGGAAAAATTCCGAGTGTTATGCCCAAGGCGATGCAAAGGCTGATCCTCTTCAGGCTCATCCCCTCTTTGAGCATTGAGCGAATCGACCGAACAATTTTCGTTTTTAAGCGCTCAAACATCTTTCCCCTGCGTATTTGCAATCCCCGATCCATTCATACCCTAGTTTCTCAAAGCGGTTTTTATTCGCATGTATTCGCCCAGATTATCCATTGTCAGCAGTCCGACCAGCCGCTTGTTATGCGTTACCGGCAGCGTATGACAGTCGCAATCCTTGAGCTTGCTAAAGGCCGTTTCGAGCATGTCGTGCGAATCAACTGCAACGAAATGCGGTTGCATAGCTTCGGAAACCAACGCATGCGGACCGTGCTCGGATAATGCGGCCAGTAAATCAGCCTGGGTTAGAATACCCAGAACCTCACCCCTATCGGTCACGGGAAAATCTTTCTGCGCCCCGTTTATCGTCAACTCAACGGCCTGGTCGAGTGTTTGATTTCGATCCAAAGTTCTAAAATCGGTCAACATTGCATTCGTCACGGGAATTCCGCTAAAAGTTGATTTCATCTGGGTTAACTTTGATTCCTGGGCTGCACCAATCCACACGAACAAAGCTATCAACAGCAACAGCGGATTGTAAAATAGACCCACAACACCAAACAGGACCGCAATGCCCTGACCCAAGGTTGCTGCATATTGCGTTGCTTTCGGGTAAGGCAATCGCGTGGCAAGCAACGCCCGTAAAACACGGCCACCGTCCATCGGAAAAGCCGGGATCATGTTAAACAGGACCAAAAATATGTTGACCGCCAAAATCCGCTCCGCGAAATTAACAGCTGTGTTCGTTAGCTGCCCAACCGGTGTGAAACTATTGGACACGTAGAGATAACCCGCGAGAACGGCAGCAATTGCAACGTTCACCGCCGGGCCGGCGAGAGCAACCCAGAGCTCTTGTATGGGCTTGTCAGGCATTTTCTCCAAGCGCGCAACGCCCCCGATGGGCAGCAAGATGATGTCGCGCGTCTTAATGCCATATCTTTTTGCCGTTAAAGCATGTCCCAACTCGTGCAGGACGACGCATGCAAAGATGACAAGGATAAAGACGATACCGGTTACAGCAGCACTGACCGAATGGTTTTGGCTGTAGTATATAAAGGCAATCCAGGCCAACAGCAGGAAAAAGGTAAAGTGGATAAACACATCGATTCCCGCTAATTTGCCGATTTTAAGTGACCACTTCATAATTTCACCACCTTTCGTCAGTGAGAAACATCGTAATCGACCCGGCCGCGTTCACTGTAGGCAGCATAATCAGGCATATATTGCTTCAACGAGTCTCTCAATTTAGAAACAATACCCTTTTGTATCTGGCGGACACGCTCCCTGGAGATGCCATAGGATTTTCCAATTTCAGATAGTGTTTTGGGGTCTTCCGCAATGATGCGCTGATTGAATATGTGCTGCTCTCGTGGATCCAAGGTCTTGCAAACTTTTTCAATATGGTGTCGCAGAATAGACATGAGCTCTTTTTGCGACACCCTTTCGTCCAGTGTGTCAGCGGGCATTCTCAACAAATCGATTCGCGCGGTATCCGAACCGTCTGTCAGCGGCGCATCTAAAGAGACATCCCAATTGTTAATGCGCTGATCCATTTCGACAACGTCCTTTTGGGGCACCCCCAGCCTCTCTGCCAACAGTTCGGCGCTGGGCTCAAATCCGTCATCCTTGAGCTTTTGCTTTTCGCTTTTCAGCTTGAAAAACAGCTTACGCTGGGCCTGAGTGGTTCCGATCTTAACGAGCCGCCAGTTATCCATCAGGTGTTTTATGATATAGGCCTTGATCCAAAATGACGCATAGTAGGAAAATTTAACGTTTCTCTCCGGATTAAACTTCTCAACTGCTTTTATGAGTCCAAGGTTGCCCTCCTGAATCAAATCGAGCAGATTCTGCATCCAGATATTACTGTAATCCATTGCAATCTTGACAACCAGCCGCAAGTTGGACGTTACCAGTTTTTGGGCTGCCTGTTTATCGTCTGCCATTTTGACCCGCTTAAATAGGTCTTTTTCCTCAGATCTGGTGAGCAGATTATATTTGCTGATGCCGACCAGATAGCGTTGGAACGCGTCAGTATTGCCCGCCAGATCACGGCTTTTCTTTGATAGAGTCTTAAAAGAATGATTCGTTTCCGACGACTCGGAGTTGCCATGAATGTTCACCGCTTCGTCAGTATGAGCAGTCGTCCTGCTGCTATCATCAACTTGTACTTCCGTCAGCATGCTACCCTCCTTTTCCGCGTGCCGCAACCCAGCAGAATGTGCAGAATCCGCATTTAACGATAAAGTTTCTGTTCAAGCTTGAAGGCGTCCTGCTGCCCGCCGGACGGGCAGGCAGCGGCTCAAACATGGGGTGACTTGGGATGAGCAGGCTAGCCTTGCTGGCCGTGCCCATACCCTTTACCGACGCCGTGCATCTTCAAAAATATCTCCCACTCCTCTGAGTTGATAGCATTGTCGTTGTCGGTGTCTATCGCATTGAAACTCCAACGCAGTTTCTCGGAGTGGAAAGCCGAGTATTCATCAAATGATATTTTCCCGTCTGCGTTGGCGTCCATCTCATTTATGGTGGCGCCAAACATGGAGTCGCCGTGATGACCGGCATTGGTAGACACTACAGCCCCTACCAGGAGGGCTAAAGCTGAAAGAATTGCCAGAGCCGGAATAAGTAATGCGAGTTTCATAGGGTTACCTCCTTTAGTTGCATGTGAATTAGCATTTAATTATTGTCTATAGTTGCATGTGAATTAGCATTTAATTATTGTCTAATGTTTGTCGAGATATTAAGCATCGCCTGTCAACTGTCAAGAGTTAGCGCTAAACCGGCCGTACAGGTCCTTTAGCGAGGCAATAGAATATACTTTAACTAACCGTTATTTATTATAATATAATTAATAAAAATTTAGCTTCGAACGCATTTATTGTGAAATAAATTTGGCCCCACGGTCTTGCCGCTAAGCTTGATCGCTTTTGCTCTTGGGTATGTATAAATTTTGTCTAAATATCTAAATGCAAATCAGGCTCGTGTTGAAGGGTCGGCCAGACAGGGTTCTGGTGATAATCTATCAGTTCCTTCTGATGTGTCGGTGAAATAGCGCGGTTCTGAAGAGTAAGTTTGGTTGATTTTGCCGAGGTGGGAATTAACTTAGGAAAATCCAGCGTGTGGCCGTTTGTGCGCTCAGGGGGTAGCAATGATTTCAAAACGCGTCCTTAGAATTGTGTCCGTATGTGCGCTGAGCCTTGGCATGGTATATGTCCTCGCTTGCACATATCTGTGGGCGAGACAGGGTCATTTCATTTTTACCCCCCGGCGGGAAATCAAGAAAACACCGGCTATTCATCAGCTTCAGTATGAAGATATTTATGTGGTAGTTGACGATAAGAACGGCAGCAGGGAGCGTATACATTGTTGGTGGATTCCCGCAAAGCCACTTGCAGACAAAGTCTTACTTTACCTGCACGGCGGTGCCATCAATATCGGCGCTAATGTCGATCCGGCCCGGCGGTTTCATGAAATGGGCTACTCGGTATTTTTGATATCTTATCGTGGATACGGCAATAGTGATGGCGTATTTCCATCCGAAGAACAGGTTTATGCGGACGCTGATGCGGCCTGGAATTATTTGGTTAAAGAAAAAGATATTGACCCGCAACGTATTTTTATCTATGGGCATTCGATAGGGGGAGCCGTAGCCATTGATCTTGCCGTACGTCATCCGGATGCGACAGGAGTGATCGTTGAAGCGACATTTACCTCAATTATTGATATGGCGCATCTCCAGTATCGATATCGATTCCTGCCGATGAATCTCATCGTCGAACAAAAATTTGATTCCTTATCCAAGGTAGATGATCTAAAGGTACCGGCGTTGTACATCCATGGCACTGATGACAGGCGGGTCCCCCCTGCAATGAGTCAGCGTCTGTATGAAAATACGTCATCTTCCAAGCGCATTAAATTTATCAAAGGCGGGGGGCATAACAATAATGGCAGCATCGGCGGTGAAGATTATATCCGCGCCATTGAAGATTTCGAGGATTTTGTAAAGCAAAAATCGTGAATAAAGCTGCCGGCAGGCATTAAGCGGGCTATTCAGAGAGCATCCGCATTGGCGTCTACCGTATAAATCTTCCGCAGGGAAGCATTCCCATTGCGTTGGGTTTAATGCTTCCCATTTCACCCCAGCCACCTGCCGATAAAATACCCTATCGTGGCAACCGCCGTGCAAAGCACCACCCCCCACATGATATCAACCACCACGATGTTCAGGGGCCAATCTTTAAGCAGTGCCAAATTGGTAAGCTCATAAGTCATATAGGTGAAAAATCCAAATAGGGCGCCGTAAAGCAATGCATGCGGCCATGAATTTTTGGTCACCGCAGGTACAACGGCAAATATGAGAATACCGGCAATGTATAGAAGATAAAAAACGATGGCAGCCGCCCAGTTAACCTGCGGGCTGAGAATATAGCCTAAGTTTTTCTGATAAAATCCTTTGGCAATCACGCCCAGCCAAATGAGGTCGATAAGGAAAAACACCGGTACGGTCAGGGCATAAAGTTTCAAGTAAAATAATGCGTTCATGTTAACCTCGTCCGAAGGGTTGAGTGGCAGCAGCCCAACCGGATGGATAGCTATTGTGCCTGATCCTCAAACGCTGAGCGCAGGCGCTCCAGACGCCGCCGGTTAACGCCAAAATCGTAATAGCCCGTCCGCGAAGCCGACTTCACGTGGATGACAGGTTCTCCATCAGGAAAATAAAATTCGACGTCGTCGACAAATCGAAAGATCAGCGACCGAAATTCCGCATGCAGATACGCTTTTTCGATTGTCACCATACGCACGCCCCGTGAGTTCTTCAGAGCGCCGATCAACTTTTGCCGGGCAGTTTCAAAACTCCCGCTGTACACAAAGGGCTTGATGAAATGCTTCTCATCCTTGCTCAGCGAAGAAACACAATTAGGCGATTCCGGGCAGGGGCGAAATTTGTCTGCACTGGACGCCGTGCCCGCTGCAACTTGCGCTGTTCCGAATAAAATACAAATTAAAATGGAGAAATCTTTTAAGGTCACGTTTTTCATACGGGAATAATTAAGGTAGGGATATCGGTGCACTTGATCACCCGGTCGGCAACACTGCCAAAATCAAAATGCGCTTCGCTGCCCCGGCTGGCCAAGACGACCATGTCAATGGATTCTTTTTCAATTAGTTTGAGGATCTCCTTTGCCGGCTCACCGACACTGATGTGGCGAAAATAAAGCGGACAGGCGTTTAAAAATTTTTCGCAAATCTCATCCAGACGCCCTTCGGCCGTCTGTTTTTCCCATTGGCGCATTTTTTCAATGTCTTCAGGATCATTGTGGCCGTAGGAAGCCCCGACGGCGGGATAATCTTTCATCACGTAAAGAATGTGAATCTCAGCCGTATATCTTTCGGCAAGTGATGTCACCACCGGCAACGCTTTGGCGGCATTTTCGGAAAAATCGGTCGGCCATAGAATTTTTTTTAGCTCCATCGTATTGATCTCCTCTGTTTCCATAGTGTCAGGACAAAATGTTGCTTTAATCTACGCTGACGCGCCGGTAGCGTCGTCAATAAAATTCAAAGAATTCTGCTTGTAATGACATGATAAGCATTGTTCTGCGTCCCAACAAACACTTTTTTTGCAAGACGAAGCCGTAAAAAGTATCCAAATAATCGTTTTTGAAAGCGTGCATTATGGTTCGCCAGAACCAGAAAACGAGTGGGAATTGTGGTGGTCCAGTGGCATATACTCAACCAAGGAAAGGAGGTAAACTCAGCTGAAACTGAACCACCACCGTTATGGAGGCTAAAGACATATCTTGAGAGATGCAAAACGCACTAAAAGTTACAATTTTTCCTATTTGCGGCGAATTATTTTGAATCTGCGGCCGCCTCGTCGCTTTGCTTCATCTTTGTGAATATGTCTCTGATATCGCTCAGATAAGCCATACAGTGAGCGCCAAACCACCAGATTTCAACCAATATGACCAGCAATAATATCGGTACCCAGAAAGTCATCGGTTGATTCTCCTTTTCGATAAAATTTAGGGTGCGGCCAAATTAGGAACGAGCGACTCACGCCTGCACATGGGCTTGGTAAACAGCATCTGCACATCGCCGATATATCGCTCCTTGAAACCCGCTTCACAGTAACTCAGATAAAAATTCCACATGCGAATAAACGCCTCCGAATAACCCAGCCCTCTGACATCATCAATGTTGCTAAAAAATTGCTCCCGCCAGCAGCTCAGCGTTTTGGCATAATGCGGCGTGATATCTTCCAGGTGAAAAAGACGCAGGTCAGTTGCCCTGGTGGTCGAAGCGGCTATGGCAGCAATGGAGGGGATACAGCTGCCCGGAAAAATATAGCGCTTGATAAAGTCAACCGAGTGTTTGTGGCGCTCATACACCTGGTCGGAAATCGTAATGGCCTGCAGCAGCATCATGCCGTCCGGTTTTAGCAATTGACTGCAGGATTTGAAGAAGGCATCCAGATATTGATGCCCGACAGCCTCGATCATCTCAATCGAAACCAGTTTGCTGTATTTCCCCTTTAAATCCCGGTAGTCCTTCTTGACCAGATCGATGCGTTCGGCTGCGCCGGAATCCGCGATGCGCCGCTGCGCGAGCTCGAATTGCTGGTCGGAAATGGTTGTGGTGGTAACCCGGCAGCCGAAATTCTGGGCCGCAAAAATGGCAAAGCCGCCCCAGCCGGAGCCAATTTCGATGACATCGTCACGAGGGCCGAGTTCAAGCTTGCGGCAAATGCGGTCGTATTTGGCAAGCGACGCATCCCGCATGCCGTAGTCTTTGTTCTCAAAAATGCCGCAGGAATAGGTCAGCGTTTCATCCAGAAATAATCGATAAAAATCATTGCCCAGATCATAGTGGGCCACGATGTTCTTTCGACTGCCGCTGCGGGTGTTTTTACGCAGAAAATGCCAGGTTTTATGGAATGGGGCCGATACCTTGGACCAGCCCTTATCCAGGCGCTCAAAACTATCGCGATTCAGAGCCATAACACGCAACGCAGTGGTCAGATCGTCCGCCGACCACAAACCGCTCATGTACGCTTCTGCAGCACCAATACTACCGCCCAGCACAGCCTTGCTGTAGAATCGAGGATGATAAACCGTGATCACCGCCTCCAGGGGATAAACGCTACTCGATTGACCGAAAGTGTGACGCTGTGAACCTTCATAAATAGTGATTTGACCCCGTTTTAGCCTGCGCAAAAGCCTAAAAAGAATTTTGCGAGCCAGCCCGTCGGTTGGGCGGGTCTGGATGCTTTCCAATGCCGGTGCTTCTGATGGCGCAATTGAAGACGTCATCGTTGATACCTTCCTCCTGCATATTTACGTTTTTTGGGATGAACCAAAAGCGGTGTTTTTTTAAGCAATAATCGCAGCGCCTGCCAGTAGATCATGGTGGTGACCTTGGCCGTCATCAGCGGATATTTAATCAGCACATCGGTCAGGGCCCAGGGAGTAATCTCGCGACGTTTCAACGCCAGACTGGCATCGAAAAGCAATTCTTCGTTCTCATAATCGACCATATGGACGCGGATCGATGCATCGGGTTCGCGAAAGCGCCAGTCATAATCGATGTTCATATCAATAAAGGGCGAAACGTGAAAACCCTTGGCAAAACGATGTCGCCGCCAGTTTTTGACCGGATGCTCGTTATCCTCGCGGCCTAAGACGTAACAGTGCACTTCACCCCAGGGAGTGTTGTGTATTTCAACAATAATGGTTTCAACTTTAGAATCCGCAATATCATAGCAATAGTAAAACGTGGCCGGATTAAAGCAATAACCAAAATAGCGCAGATGGGTCAGCATTCGAATCGGCCCCTCGGGTTGAAGACCCGTCTTTTCGGTTACCAGATCTCGAACCGCCACGTCGATCGGCTTTTGAGGGTCGCCGAAATGATCCCTACGCCGAAAATAGGCAATATTCGGCCGCCGATAGGACCACAACGGGTGAACATCGAAGACATGGGGCAATTCTGTCAGGTCTAAGTACATGAAAAACAGACGATACTGGAACATATTCGGCGTTGGCCTGAACCGTCGATGCCGAACAGTGCCCTCGTAAATGCAGCTGTGCATGCGTCATCCTTGCAACCATTGCGTTTTTGCGGCTAAACTTTTCAAAGATAAGCACAAAATGACTTTCGTCAGTATGGTGATGGAATATTTTACCGAAAAAAAGTTACAACTTTCCGGGCTGGGTCTGCAACCAATTTATCGAAGTAAAATGTCAGAGGGATTTTCCGAAATGTTTTCCAACCACCAGCGCGCTATTGACCCCGTCCTCATGAAATCCATATCCCCAATAAGCGCCGCAGAAATAGGTTCGCATGACACCATTGATCTCCTCATGGCGATTTCTGGCAGCCAGGCTTTTGGGATTGTATACCGGATGATGGTAATGCATTTCTTTAATTTTTCGGGCCGGATCAAGGGTGTTGGGCAAATTAAGGGAAACACAATATTCGACCGGGGCCCCGAGGCGTTGCAGGATATTCATGTCATAGGTAAGGGCCACCCTGCCGGTTTCGGCTTGCGGAATATGGTAGTTCCAGCTGGCCCAGGCCGCCTTTTTGCTGGGCAAGACCGATTCGTCTGAATGCAGGACCGCATGATTGTCCTGATACGGAATGGCCCCTAGAATTTCTTTTTCATTTTCTGTCGGATCCTGCAGCATCGCCAGCGCCTGATCACTATGGGTGGCAATAATCACCTGATCAAAACGCTCCGGCTGACCGTCAGCAGCCTGCACGCTGACATGGTCTGAGTAGCGCCGAATCGATTTTACCGGGCAATTCAGACGGATGCGGTCTGCGTACGATCGGGTCAAGGGTTTGACATACTTTTTGGAGCCGCCTTTGATGACCAGCCACTGCGGTTGGTTGCGCACATTTAAAAACCCGTGGTTTTTGAAAAACTGGGCAAAATACAGGGCTGGAAACTCATTGAATTTTACCGGATCGGCCGACCAGATGGCCTCGCCCATGGGAATAATGAAATGCTCAATGAAAAGCTGTGAAAACTTTTTGGCGGTCAAAAAATTCTCGAGCGTCAGGCTGTAGTCATCTGTTTTTAGCAGGTCTTCGGATTCGCGTCGAAATCTAAAAATATCGAATATCATCCGATAAAACGCTGGCCGCAGCAGGTTCCGGCGCTGGATGAAAAGCGTATTCAAACTGCTGGGGCTAAATTCCAACCCGGTCCGTTTGCACTGCACGCTGAAGCTCATATTGGAAAGTTGCCAGGCAATCCCCAGACGTTTCATCAAGCGCATAAAATTAGGATAGGTTTTTTCATTGAAGACGATAAAGCCGGTATCCACTGCATAGCTCTGACCGTTCAACCCGACATCAATGGTGTTCGTGTGACCACCGACATAATCCTCGGCTTCGAATACGACCAGTTCATACTCATCGCCGAGCAGATAGGCCGCCACCATGCCCGCTATGCCGGTTCCGATAACTGCGATTCGCATTTGGATTCTCCTCCCTAAGTTTAAGATGGAGATCGCTCATGGTGTGCCGTACATTTTACGATTTTGGTCTCGCAAGCCTTCCGGCAAGCCGCGCAGATCCCAAACGATCCCCAGCCAGGAAAAAACCTTGAGCAGATAATAGGTGATATCGATTTCCCACCAGTAAAATCCCTGCCGTGCACAGATCGCATAATGATGATGATTATTATGCCACCCCTCACCTAATGTAATCAACGCCAGCAGGGCATTATTGCGGCTGGTATCCGGGGTATCATAGCGCCGGCTGCCGAACATGTGATCAAAGGAGTTAATGGTCACCGTGCCGTGAAAAAGCACAACCGAAGAAATAAAAAAGCCCCAGATGAGTAACTGGGGACCGTTGGTTCCCAGTTGAGGCGCATAGATCGCCAGAAGATTGCCGCCCACGAATAAAACGACAGCCAATAGGACCGGGACGACAATGTCAAACCGATTGATCCAGCGCAGCTCCGGAAACCGCGCCCAATCTTTGACATATTGCATTTTGGTCGGGAAATTCGCAGGAGAAGTCAACCAGCCCATGTGGCTCCAGAGAAATCCGTGCCGGCTGGGTGAGTGAATATCTTTTTCGGTATCGGCATAGCGGTGGTGATGGCGATGATGCGCCGCCCACCATAGCGGCCCGCGCTGAACGGAGGAATTACCGAGTACTGCAAAGCAAAACTGCCAGAATCGATTGGTTTTAAAGGAATTATGGGAAAAATAGCGATGGTAAAAGCCGGTGATGGCAAACATACGAATGAAATAAAGCACCACCGCCGCTAAAACGGCAAACCAGCTCCACCCCACCCAGATGACGCCCAAGCACATCAGGTGCATCATCACAAAAGGCAGAATGCGAAACCAATCGACTTTCCTGACATGGGTGTTGACGTTGTCGTCAGCAGATGCCTCTGTATCAAACCAGCGCAAAAGCGACAGCAGAAAAGATGATTTGTTCGTGCCGGGCTTGGCCTTTTTCATATCACGTGATCGTTATTTCAATCTGTATGATTCGTCTGAGTGTCGTTTTCCCCGGAAAGGACAAACTTTTATTTACCGGATTTCAGGCATAATTTCAATACCTGGTTAGCGTAGTGGGAGATGCAGGCAGCTTGCCGTAAATTTTGCCTGTCAGAGCAGCGCATCTAACGGAAGGTTCGCAAAGCACTCATACCACCGTCGACGTGAATGATCTGACCGGTCATCCAGGCGCTGGCCTCCGATAGCAAATGAACGGCCACCTGAGCGATTTCCTGCGGTGTTCCAATCCGCTTGGCCGGATGGCGCTCTGCCGATGCTTCGCGTTTTTGTTCATTGGACAATAACCCCTGCGCCAGCGGGGTATCGGTCAATGAGGGCGCAATCGCGTTGACACGGATACGGGGCGCAAATTCAGCGGCCAGTGAGCGTGTCAGCCCCTCCACCGCTGCCTTGGCGCCGGCAACGGAAGCATGAAATGGCATACCGGTTTTGACGGCCACGGTGCTAAACAGGACAATGGCAGATCCGGCGGGTGATTTTTTTAAGCGCGACAGGCACGCTTGAATCGTTTTAACCGCGCCGAGAAAATTGACCTGAAGATCTTCCATAAAATCGTCGCTGGTCAGGCGTTGAAACGGCTTGAGTCGAATGGATCCCGGGCAATACACCAGCCCGTTCAAAATGTCGGGCAGCGCTTCAACATCAATCGAATCCGCCTGCACGTCCAGCGCCAGATGGTGCAAACCATCAAATTCGGCTAAGGCTTCGTTGGATCGCGATCCCACATAGAGGGCATGGCCGTCTGTATGCAGCGCTCTGACGATTTCCAGCCCGATGCCGGAGCTTCCACCGACAATAAAATAATGTTGTGCTTCCATTGTACTCCTCCTCGCCGGCGATCTTTTCGCGCCGGCAGCAATCAGCTTTCCAAGCTATGTGTGACGACATCTTGGTAACCGTGGGGGGTAAAAATCATTGGTTTTGCAAGCGCATCTCATTTCGGCGCATCGGCATTGAATCAATCAATTCAAAGATTTCGCTCAATTGGAGCTGATCATCGCGATTGAGCTTGATCCCGCCGTCCTTGCCCACCAGAATGATGGTGTACGTATTGCGGGCGACTTGGAAATGTTTGCGCAGTTCATCGGCATCCGACACGCTTATAGGCGAGGCGTCCATTTGGGAGGGGTCTTTTTCAAAAATCTCAAAGACCACCAGATCCCGATCTTTGACTCCAGCACTTTGAGCGTTGATTTCAGCATGCATACGTTTAAAGTGGGGATGCTTAACATCCGGCGCAAAAATGAGCAACAGCCGGTTTTTCCA
>JASFNW010000150.1:0-12730 GCA_050116835.1 Desulfobacterales bacterium | reverse complement strand
TCATCTTTGTAAACAATGTCACATCCAAAAATTGCCGGCAGCATCACCATGCCCCAAGTTATCAGAGGCTTGGGCTCTGGATTTGGATCACCCAGTCCGACATCCCCAAACCGTTCGTACAGGGCTTTTTGTGCTTTTGTCTGAATATCGATGCGATAGTCAGCGTCATAGTAATAGTCTTTCCCATATGAGAAACCATAGTTTTTGTGCCACCAGTCAGGATAAAAACCGACGCCGAGTGGAATATGATCCTGTTGTGTCATAGTGCGCTCCTTAAATTTGTTAAGATCCGGTTAAGAAATAATGCACCCATAATATGTTCATTAATATCACGAGGACTGTGCAACTATAATGCCAGTGGTTCGTGGAGAAGGGAGGAATTAATATTTTTAGATCCTGATACCCCCTTGAAAGGATATCTTGTTCCTCATGACGTCCAGGATTGAATAGAAATGTCTTCGTTTTAAAAAAGAAAAAATTATTTTCTTGAAGTATGCCTGGAAAGGGTGGTTTTATTTGGTGCAAATTTGCACCGATAGAGCATAATTGCACCATGCTGCGAGGTCTTTCAGCCTTTCGGGGAAGGTGTTCCCGCCGGGGATGGATTGTCCTTATCCTGACGGATAGCGGTTTGAATATCGAGCCCGCAGCGTTTGGCCTTTCGAAGAACCGTGCTGTGGTCGACTCCCAGCAGCTGACCGGCCTTTCTGGTGCTGCCGGTTTGGGTGACGGCACGTTTGATCATTTCGTATTCCAATGCTTCCCGGGCTTCTTTCAGGTTCATTGTATTCGGCAGTTTGGGGCCGGATAATCCGTTATTCCTTTTTTTGATGGAGTCCGGCAGGTGGGAGGGCATCAAGGTATCTGTTTTCACCGTGACGACCATACGCTCCACAACATTTGCCAGCTCGCGGACATTGCCAGGCCAGTCATAGTTTTCCATCACTGACATGAGTTCGTGGTCCATGGTTTTGCTTACTTTATATTTTGTATTGAACCGGTTCAGAAACATCAGCGACAGGGGTAAAATATCTTCGCGCCGGTCCCGTAAAGCCGGAATAATGATGGGTACAACATACAGGCGGTAGAACAGGTCGGCACGGAAAAGACCGTCTGACACCATCTGATTAAGATCTTTGTTGGTAGCGGCGATGATACGTATGTCAAGATCAACGTCCCTATTATCGCCCAACCTGCGGCAGCGCCGGTCCTGTATAACCTTCAGGAGCTTTACCTGGAGATGCACGGGCAGTTCGCCCACCTCGTCAAGGAACAGGACCCCTTGGTTGGCTTGTTCAAACAATCCGGCCTTGCCTTTGGAGTCGGCGCCTGTGAAGGCTCCTTTTAAATAACCAAAAAATTCGCTTTCCAGCAGATTGTCGGGTATGGCGCCGCAGTTTACCGAAACAAAAGGCTTTTGATTTCGGTTGCTCAAGCGGTAAATAAGTCTGGCTAAAACGTCTTTTCCCACACCGCTTTCCCCTACCAGCAATATGGTCGAGTCAACCCTGGAAACACGCAGGACCAAATCGATCAACTTTCTCATGGCAGGGCTTTCTGCTACAATGCCCTGAAAAAAATCAAGTTTTTCATCGCTTAGCTGGCTGAAGTCCTGGCAAACTGAACTGACTTTTTTAATCTGATCTTCCAGGCTTTTTAGCTCCGTGACATCCCGCACATTGAGCAGGATCCGGATGACCTGGCCATGCCGATCGAGTACCGGACTTCCGGTAACAAAAATTTCGTTTCCACTGGTGAGCCGGCGCTGCAGGGTCAGGCTTTTTTTATGATAACGGGTCAGCCGGATCACTTCCTGGACAGCAGCCAGGCAGACATGCTGCTCGCTGTCCAGATCACGGATATTTTTACCGGTAAGCATCCCGGGGGCAAGACCGGTGATTCGACCGAAACTGGCGTTAACTTGCAGAATCGATTTCTCGTCAGCGACAATAATGCCGTCGTAAGAGCTTTCCAGTAATGACGCAAATTCTTCTTTGACCCAGTTGATTTCATCATCACTGTTGATATATGGAGTTGTCTTTTTCTGCAGCAGCAGCAGGCAGCCTTTGCCCGGATCGTTGTTGGAGAATCTGCTGGCTGTAAACAGAAGTGAGCGTTGCCGCCACTCATAAATTTTTTTAGATTCAAAAGCGCCGCGATTGATTAAATGCAATAGACCGTTGTCGTCAATAAAGGAAATGGCGGGTTTGCCCAGGACATTATCCGCTTGAACACCAAGGATCTGTTGGGCATAGTCGTTGATATATATGAGATGGTGGGTCCCGTCAAATGCAATGATGCCGACATCGTTACTATCCAGTAATTCGAAAAACAGCGAAGTGTCACCGGCTGATTTTATAGGAGCCTGGTTTGCCAATGCAGGGCTGAAGCGCTGTTTTTTTTTCGGCATTATTAATTTCGATCCTTCGTTCGTTTTACACATTCTAACATGTGCGCGTGCCGATCTGCAACAGGTGTTGCAGATCGGCACCAGGCTGACTAAAGAGATCGCGTTGTCAACGGCAATACCCCAAATTAATACGAAAACCCTAAAGATCCTGTGAACGGTTCGCTGCTATCATTTCGAGAGGAATATGGTGAATTAGAAGGTGTCATCATTCCAGACAGGATCCCTTTTTTCGATAAAAGCGGTGAAGCCTTCGGTGGCGTTAACACTGATCCCTTGCTGGGCCATCATTTCTTTTGCGAACACATATGCCTGAGGTTCTGTCATTTCCACCTGGGCATAAAAGTTTTGTTTAGACATGTAAATGGCATATTTGCTGGCCTTGCAGATGTGTCTGGCCAGTTCCATGGTTTTTTCGTGGAGTTGATCATCTTCGAAAACTCTATTGATCAGGCCCATTTCCAGGCTTTGCTGAGCGCTGTACAGATCGGCGGTCATCAGCATTTCCATGCATTTTTTTTGCCCGACGGCCCGGCTGACGGCAACGGTCGGCGTCGTGCAGTTATAAGAATAGATCAGCCCGGTCATGCCGAACTTGGCATTATCCTTGCCTGCCGTAATGAGATCGCATCCCGCAGCCAAATGGCATCCACCGGCCATGGCGATTCCATGAACTTCTGCAATCACACACTGGGGTACACTACGGATGGTGCTCATCAGATTGAAGGATGTCTGGAAAAGTTTTCGAATATTGCTTACCGGCTGGTTCAGAATCTCCGTGCGGTCGTGGCCTGCGCAAAAGATCGGGCCATTGGCTTTCAGGATGATGACTTTAACGTCATGCCGTTTTGCGGCATCCTGAAGGCATTCTGTGATCTCTGTTTCTGCATGGTGGCCCAAAGCATTCCTTTTTTCAGGCATGTTCAGGGTTAGGATGCCTATTTCATCCTGCTCTTCATAAAGAATTGAATCGTAACTCATTGCTGTTCTCCTTTTCTTTCTTGCAATAAAAAGTAAGGTTAAAAACCCTTTGGTTTGAAAACTGGGGCATCCGGTGCACCCGGTGCACAATGATTATACGAACCACCGTTTCAAGACGATCTCCATGCTATCATCTTAACCAGCGATAATTATCAACCACTATCTTAACCAGCGATAATTATCAACCCCATCAGGAACTCTCACGCCAGCTTCCACTGAAACTGGAAGAGTGCAAAACCTGTGCCGGTAAATAAACGACATGATCGTAACAGCGCTTTCGGTCGGCTCTATAAGCGACTCGGTGGTAATGAAAAAATTATTAAAGCACTGAGGTTGTTGACCTTGGAATATAAAGTCATTTTTTTTGGGGGGGTGTAGACGCCAGTTGGTGCATTCTTGCACCATTCAGCTTTTCTGCAATGAAAAAGAGCCGGTTTGATTGTTGGCCGAAATGGAGGATGTTTTTAAAGTTTTGAAATTATTTAGCTTACAGATGATTTGCTGCTGGATGGCATGCTTCTTGCTCAAACCAGTATCCATGCAGGACTCTGATTCCAGGCCACGATGGGATGGATAAAGAAGAATGAATTCTTTTATTGAGCCATCCCGAAAGCAATAGGTGTTTATGCCCGAAGAAAATATTTTATTCCAACCCATGGGAAGACGCGTGGCGTTAGATAGAAACTGCAGCCTGCTGGTGCTGGCCGAACAAAACGGTGTCGGTATTGAAGCCGCTTGCGGCGGCAAGGGCCGTTGCGGCAGCTGCAGGGTTCAGGTGCAGGGAAAAGTCTCTCAGCCCGGTGCAGAAGAGGTCGACTGTCTGGGGCCGGATGTAGAGAAGGGTTACAGGCTGGCATGCCAGGTCAAAGCCCTTGAAGGTCTCCGTGTATGGGTACCGGAAAGCAGCCGTCTTCACCGGCAGGTGATACTGACTACCGGGTATGAGCACAAAATGAATTTTGATCCGGAAATCTGCGTATGGGAGCTGTCCATTCCATTGGAGGATACGGAGAAAAGCAGTCAAATGCATGAACGGATCCTTGCACAATTGAACCAGGCGGCCCGGACAGGTTCTGATGTTGAATGGTACCTGCCGTCAGCACGGCTTCAGGGGTTGAATGAAAAATTAAACAAATCTGGCGGCAAATTGAGTGTGGTAGCAACGATGTCCGGCCAATGCCTGGAAATCAGTCCCGGGTGGGATGCCAGCTGTCTTGGGCTGGCCGTTGATTTGGGCACCACCACCATTGTCGCTTATCTTGTGGATTTGAAGAACGGGCAAATGCTGTCGGTAAAAGCCGGAATGAACCCCCAGGTGTCACAGGGTGAAGATGTCATCAGCCGGATCGCACTGTGCTGGGATCGCCCTGACCGCCTGAAAGAATTAGGCAGGGTGGTGCACCAATGCATCAATGAACTGGCTCAAGATGCCTGCATGGAAGCAGGGGTTGATCCCGGGCATATTTTCGAGGCCGTAGTGGTGGGAAACACGGCCATGCACCATATTTTCCTGCAGCTGGATCCCTGCGGCCTTGCACAGGCTCCGTATACACCTGAAACAACCGACAGTGTTGAGATTCCGGCCCGGTCAATTACTTTGGGATTCGCTCCGGGAGCTCAGATCCATGTGCCTCCGGTAAAAGCCGGTTTTGTAGGTGCTGATACCGTGGCAGCGATATTGGCTCTGGATGCGGACCAGGTGACTGAAGCGACCTTGATCCTGGATCTGGGCACAAATGGAGAAATTGTTGTGGCAACACCACAGCGTCTTTTGTGTTGTTCCTGTGCCGCAGGTCCCGCCTTTGAGGGCGGGCATATCAAGTGGGGGCTGCGGGGTGCTCCCGGGGCCGTGGACCGGGTGATTGTGGCACCGGATTCCCTGGTACCTGAGTTGCGGGTCATCGGTGATGGTCCGGCTCTGGGTATCTGCGGTTCCGGATTGGTTTCCCTGGTCAGTGAATTGGTTAAAGTCGGAGCGGTGACGGCTTCTGGTGGATTTGATCCGGTACGGTGCGGCCCGCATCTGCGCCAGGGTCCGGATGGCTGGGAATATCTTCTGGCAACAAAAGAAAAAACAGGCACCGGGCAGGATCTGGTATTGACCCATCAGGATGTGTCTCATCTCCAATTGGCCAAAGCAGCTGTACATGCCGGGATAAGCTTAATGCTGGCAGAGCTGGAAATTACCCGTGTGGAGAAGGTATTTCTGGCCGGCGCATTCGGCAATTATCTGGACCCGGCTGCTGCCTGCGGTATTAATATGTTCCCCGGCGTTGCCGTTGAAAACATCACGAGTGTGGGTAATGCAGCCGGAGCCGGGGCCATTTCAGCGCTTGTCAGCCGCTCACAGCGCAAACGGGCAAAAGCCATTGCCCGCCGCATGGACTATCTGGAACTGGCTTCTCATCCAAAGTTCAATGAGACTTTTGCTGCATCCATGAGCTTCACAGGACAGGGAGGCTAAAACCTGAAAGCACGCATTATCGGATATCCCCGGACGATTTTCAAATGTAAATGGGGGTGATTGATGAGCCAAGAAATGCCTTCATCCAAATGCCTGGGTCAGGACCGTGTGCCGTTTCACATTGTTACCGGATTTCTGGGCGTTGGCAAAACCACGGCCATTTTGAACCTTCTTGAGCGTCTCGGGGGAAAAGAACAGGTTGTGGTCCTCATCAATGAATGGGGTCAAATTGGTCTGGATGCCGGGGTTATTGGATCCGAGCATCCCACGCTTGCTGTGAGGGAGATCAGCGGCGGTTGCATCTGCTGTACGGCAGGGGCTGCCCTGCAGCAGACAATGACCGATATCTTAAATGACCTCAAGCCGGACCGCATTATTATTGAACCCAGCGGAGTGGCCAAACCCGGGGAGATAATGGATTGTCTGCAATCCCCCGGCCTGGCTGACCGCCTGGAGGTACGGCCCGTTATTGGATTGGTGGACCCGGTGCGTTTCCTTCAGCCTTCCATGATGAAAATGCCGATCTATCGGGATCAGGTGGATGCGGCTGCAATACTGGTGGCCAACCGTTGCGATATGGCAGATCAAAAGACAATTCAAGCCTTTCTGGAAAAAGCTGCGGCCATGTATCCGGTTAAAACAGCCGTGCATGCGACCCGGTTTGGAAATCTGCCGCTTGAAGTGCTGGCTCCTTTTGAAACAACGAAAATAAAGCGGACAGTGCCGGAAGCGGGGTTTCAAATGTATACCGATATTGAAACCCGGGAAGCATATAAAGAAGCCGGCTGGACCTGGCCGGCCGGGACAATTTTTGTCTACAGGAAACTTGAGTGTTTTTTCAACAATATAAATAAGAAGGCATCTGAAACAGTAGCAAAGGTGGTGAGAGCCAAAGGGGTGTTTCACACGGATCAGGGCTGGTTTTTAATGGAGCTTGCAACCGGTTCTTTTTATCGCCGTGAAATTCAGTATCGAGGCCCAAGCCGGTGCCAGCTGATAGCAAGTGGAAAAGCAAATGGAAAAATTCAAATACTGGGCGATGCAATGAATGCCTGCCGCAGAAAGGATCCAGGCGTTAAAAATAAGAATGAGGTTCATACATTGAAAGAAAATCAAGTGTGACGTGTAAATTATGATCAATTCAGAACAAAAGATATCTATTTATTGAAAGGAGATTAAGTGTGCAAAATAAATTATTGTCAATTCAGGAGGCTGTGGCCAACTATACATGGGATGGGATGACCTACTGCAACGGCGCCGCCCTGCCGGTTGGATCGTGTTCGATTGCCTTTGGAAAGGAAATGGTTAAGCAAAAGCGCAAAAATCTGAACGTGATCTGCCATTGCGGATCTCAACAAATCAATCTTCTCGCTGCTGTCGGCGCAGTGGACCGGATCGAGGTAGGGTTCTCCGGGTTGGAAGTTTATGGGTTTGCAGCCGGGCTCAACCGCGCAGTTTCCAGTGGTAAAACGCTCATAGAAGATTATTCCAATGGTGCCATGGCCCTGCGGTTTTTCGGCGGTGCCATGAACTGGCCGTTTGTACCAGCTACCGTCTGTATCCACAATGATCAGGAATGGTGTTCGGCCGATTATTCGGGCGAGTATCCCTGCAAGCAAAAAATTCCTGAAATCACTGACCCTTTTACGGGGAAAAAATATGGTGCATTCCGGACCATCAGGCCGGATGTGGCCGCTATTCATGTGACCATGGCTGACATATACGGCAATGCAATCATGCTGGGCACGGAATGGAATCGTTTTGAGATGTCCCGTGCTGCCAAAAAAGTAGTGCTGGTGGCTGACAGGATCGTTGATACCGGTTGTATGCGCCAGTATCCTAACCTTGTCAGGATCATTTCCGAGGTGGTTGATGCTGTTGTCTATTGGCCGTATGCTGCCTGGCCCCAGGCATCCCCTGGGTTGTATGACAGTGACGAAGAACACATGTTTTACATGAACAAAATGATGAAGACACAGGCGGATACCGACGAATATTGCGCTCAGTGGGTCGATAACTGGAACAGCCACGAGGAGTATATGGCCCTCATCGGAAAGGATAAGATAGAAAAAATCACTCAGACGGAAACCGCGTTTCTGATGGATCCTTATCGGAAATGGATCCGAAGTGATGCGGAGATACGCGAACTGCAGGACAGGAAAAAGGGGTAGAGACGATGGAATATACCAAGCAAGAATTCATGGCCATCATAACCGGCAGGGAAATCAAAGATGGAGAACTTATTATCCTGGGTGTGGGACTTTCCATGCTAGCGGGTTATTTTGCCAAATTAAACCATGCACCCGACCTGAGGCCGTTTACCGAAGGCGGTGTTTACGGGTCCACCCCGGTGGGCGGACTGCCATGGGGGATTGAATGCAACCGCTTATCATCCAATGCCACAAGCTTTACCAATGCCATTGATGCCTTAGGGTTTCTGGTTTTATCGGGACGGGCCGACAATGCTGTGATCGGTGCCGCTCAGGTCGATAAATTCGGCAATGTAAATACCACAGGTATATGGGATGATCCGCCCTGGAAAACGGGCAGATATACACCTCCCCGGATACGTCTCAACGGCAGTGGTGGAGCCAGCGATATCTCGGTTGGCTGCAAGAAATACTTGATTATGGCCTCTCATGAAAAACGCCGCTTTATGGAAAAGGTTGATTATATTTCCAGCGTTGGATTTTTGACTGGCGGCGACAGTCGTGAAAAATGCGGATTCATAGGCGGTGGACCTGCGGCCATTATTTCAACCCTGGGCATTTTACGCCCTGATCCACAAACAAAGGAATTTTACCTGGAAGCCTATTATCCTTTCACCACCATTGATGAGGTCAAAGCAAATACAGGCTGGGACCTGAAAATATCCCAGGATGTAAAAATCGTACCCGAACCCACAAAGGAAGAGCTGAAAAATTTGAGAACAATAGATACCACAGGTTCTCTTCGAAAAAATGGCTAATCAGGGAAAAGAGCTTAAACAAAATGAGATTCATTGACCGAATGAATGCAAATCAGGCTGAGGTTTGGTTTTTTACAAAACCAGACCATCTGGTGCAAAAATGCCTTGGTGTTTTGGAATAAATGCATTTTTGCACCATATTCCAGGCCGGGTTAACGTTGGATGGGCTCAATTAATTTTTCATCGGATAAACACAAAGATCGGCCAGACCTTACGGTGTAGCTGTTTATAGAGGGTCGAAGAAATAATTTAAGACACTGGTATGAATTCTGCAGTTCTGAGTCCTGAGAATGCATCTATTGTTTTGCCGCAAATCGTAATGAAATGGTGGGTGTAGAAGTTTTGCTTGTGCCGTACGGGTCTTTGTAAAATCAATTTAAAAGGAGAAAATGTATGAAAAGGAGAAAAAGTATGACTTCAATGAGAAGAACAATGTTAGTCGGATTGATCCTGGTTATTGGGATGGCTTTCATTTTACCCACAAACCCCATGGCAGCCGAAAAGCCTGAATTTGTTTGGAAAGTCCAGACATCCTGGCCCGCTGGTTCCGGGTTGCATTATCTACAAATGCGCACACTGGATTTTATTGAGAATTGGACCCGCGGAAGGGTGAAGTTCGAACGGTATTCAGCCAATGAAATAGTACCGGGTTATGAAACGTGGAATGCCGTCCACAAGGGTGTGGTCCCAGCTGGCATGGCTTGTTCATGTTATACCATGAGCAAGGATTGGATGTCGGGAATGATGTGTTCGGCACCCGGCATGGGGCCGGTTGAAAAGATGGCTTTTTACCATGGCACCAATGACGTTAGAGATAGCAAAAACTATGAAACACCCGTATGGAAACTGTATGAAAAACATATGAAAGAAACGTACAATGTTCAGGTTCTTCCCAGCGCAATGCAGACCACAGAGACATTTCTCTATTCCACGAAACCCATCAACACAATCGAAGATCTGAAAAAATTGAAGATTCGTTCCGTGGGCGTTCGCGGGGACGTTTTTAAAGCGGCCGGGGCTTCGGTTGTGGGTATGCCCGCCGGAGAAATTGTGCCTGCCATGGAACGTGGTGTAATTGATGCAGCCGAGTTTGCCAATTTTTTTGGTGATATTCCTATGGGATTTGCCGATGCTGCCAAATACGTCTATTTTAATCCTTACAGCTCATCACCAAGCAACCTGATGTTCTTCGTCAATGCAAAGGAATGGGATAAAGTTCCGCAAGACCTGCAAAAACTGATTAAAGAGGCGGCCTTTGAGTCTATGAAATGGTCTTTGTCCGAGTCCCTCTTCCTTGATTTTTTAACCATGCCCAAGGCTGAAAAAACTGGGGCCAAAATCCAGAGCATACCCTTGGAAGTAGGCCAATATATCCATGAACAGGCCATCAAATTTTACAAAGAAAAAGCGAAAGAAGACCCGGAGTTGGCCCAGTACATGAAATATTATGAAGATTTCATGGAAAAACAGGGATATGGAAAATATGTAAATTTCATCGACGATCTTCTATAATCCAAATAAAACTGTTCTGGTGAGGCGCTCCACTAAGGTTGAGGCGTCTCCCCAGAACGTAAAACCGGCAATTGAAAATCACGATCGATCCAATTTTATTCCGGGGAACGTATGGTTATGAAAATGGAACCTGTCGTAAATGGAATTAACGCCCTCAACGAGTTTGTTGGAAAGGCAGTCTCGCTGCTTTTCATAGCTCTGGTCATCACGGTTTCCTTAGACCTGTTCACCAGGTTTTTTACAGGTAAGAGCACGGACTGGGCTTTTGATATTAACTATATGATTTATGGAACTAATTTTATGCTGGCCGGCGCGTACGCCATGAAGCATGATTCCCATGTCAGGGTGGACGTGATTTACCAAAAATTTTCTCCGCGTGGACGAGCCGTGCTGGATATTTTTTTCCTGGCCCTTGTTATGATACCCCTGAGCAGCTTTATGTTGTATTCTACTTGGATAGACTTTCTAAATTCGGTTGAAGCTCGTGAGCTTTCCATGGTCAGTTCATGGCGTCCCCCTATTTATCCTTACAAGGTGGTTATGCCGTTGGCTTTCTTCCTGCTGCTGTTGCAATCGATAGGTCATTTGATTACCAATTTTGCGATAGCGTTAAAGGGGGAATCCAATGTCGATTAATGAAATTTACGCAATCGTTATGGTAGTCGCTCTTCTTGGAGGGGTCATCATCGGTTTACCGGTGGCTTTTGTAATGGCCGGGTTGGGACTTTTTTTTGGAGCACTCGTCGGTGGTATCGATTTGGCCTCTTATCAGGCAACCCTGAATACCTATGGCATAATGTCAGGCTGGTCTCTGCTTGCCATTCCTTTGTTCGTATACATGGGTGTGTTGTTGGAAAAAGCCCAGATAGCGGACAAACTTTACCTGGGATTATATCTTTTGCTGGGGCCTGTCCGGGGAGGACTTGCCATCTCTACAATGCTTATCGCCACATTGTTTGCGGCTTGTACCGGTATTGCAGGTGCATCGGTAATCGCCATCGGCCTGATTGCTTTGCCCTCCATGCTCACCTATGGTTATGACAGGAGAATGGCCAGCGGGGTAATTTGCGCGGGAGGAGGATTGGGGGTGATCATTCCTCCCAGCATCATGATGATCCTTTACGGACCTGTGGCAGGTGTGTCCATCTCCATGCTGTTTATCGCTGCAATCCTGCCGGGTCTTGTTATGGCAGCGCTTTATATACTCTATATTGGCGGCAGATGCTATTTGAACCCCGAATTTGGCCCCTCCATTACCCCGGAAGAAGCAGCGAAGTACACCCGTAAAGAAATGTTCAAGATTTTATTGTTTTCCGGTGTTCCCCCCATTGGTATTATCATCTGCGTTTTAGGCAGCATCTTTTTCGGACTTGCCGCACCCACCGAAGCGGCGGCACTGGGCGGTCTGGGAGCTTTGTTTATTGCAGCGGTATACGGCAAGCTGAATATCAGGATGTTCCTGGAATCCGGTTACAGCGCCCTTAAAATCAGCACCTTTATCATGTGGCTTGTGCTGGGGGCTAAATTTTTCATGACGACCTTCAACAAGCTTGGTGGCGGTAATTTGATCTTCGATTTTCTGATGAACCTTAATGCAGGGCCTACCGCACTTTTGATCATCATGCTGGCGATTATTTTTATTTTGGGCATGTTTATGGACTGGATCGGTATCCTGCTGGTGGTCATCCCCATCTTCATACCCATTGTAAAAACTATGGGTTGGAACCAGTTATGGTTTGCCATGATGTTTTGCATCACACTGCAGATTTCATATATCACCCCTCCGTTTGCTTATTCCATTTTTTATCTGAAAGGCATCGCACCACCTAAAGTATCCCTTGTTGATATCTATCGTGGATGTGTCCCTTTTATCGTGATTCAATTTATTGTGCTCATTATTTTGTTTTTCTGGCCGGACCTGGCGCTCTATCTTCCCGAAGCATCTATGGTCGACAAATAGACCAGAATGTTTTTCGAGGTAGGACACGCGTCGTTTATGTGGGAGGGAAATCCCCTCCCATAGATGCAGAAGTTCTTTTTGTGGCAGCAATGAAACGGGCATGCCTCCAAAAACGGTACAATATGATCTGTTAGGATCTCCGGCAAAAAAAAGAGACCCGCATGAAAAAGAAATACGGAGGGATGTCGATCCCTGAAGTAAGACGGCTATGGGATGGGATTGTAGTAGGTGATGTAATCGAGCATCTTCGCCACTGCTGAATCTCTGGTTGCAAATCTGAACTCAGACAACCGTTCTGATTTCAGACTTCGAAAGAAACGTTCCGCTGGAGCGTTGTCCCAACCGTCTCCTTTCCTGCTCAAGCTGGGGATCATCCCGTATTGTCCGAGTCGTTTATTGTATTAGTGGCAAGCGTAAAGGCTTCCGCGAACAGAAATA
>JASFNW010000149.1:0-12765 GCA_050116835.1 Desulfobacterales bacterium | reverse complement strand
TGTCCAACCTTAATAACGCCATGTTATATGTAAAGCAGAATGAACACACCAATCGAATCAAAGTTGTGACCGTCGTCGAAAATAAAGATAAAGTGCCAAAAAAACTTAAAAACGATTTGAAATTTCTCAATGAGGCCTATCCCTCAATCGAGATCGAATTCGTGGTTATAACCGGCACATTTGGTCCAGACCTCATCCAGGAATTGTCGGTAAAATGGAATATTCCTGTCAACCTGATGTTTATCGGTTCACCCAGAGAGCATTTTATATATGGCTTGGGGGATTTGGGAGGCGTCCGGCTGATTATCTAACCGCAGTTCCGTTTTTTGCTGGAAGTGTCCAAATTGTGCCCGTCAAGGTCAAATATTTCCAACTGGTTCCAAACGAAACCAAAAATAGGTTAAAAACTGGTATAGATTCAACTGGTTGTAATCATGACCACTCAAGAAAAACTAGTTAACCGCAAACTGAGCATAATCGAACTTGCAGAATTTCTCAAGAACGTTTCCCAAGCCTGCCGGATTAATGCTGTTTCTCGCCAACATTTCTATGATATGCAATAGCATCTTTTACGAAATTCATTTCTAGTGCAAATGGAGATAGCGGAAATGAGCCTACCCCCACCCCCCAATGCTCATGCTCTGGCAGTACTGTTGCTCACAGTGCTTGCCCTGATCCTATTTACGCGTGAAAAGATACCATTAGAAACCTCCAGCTTTCTGGTCCTTATCGGTCTGACCGTAGGATTTGAAATCTTTCCTTTCCATTCAAAGGAAGGCGTTTTACACGCCGTAGACTTTTTCCATGGTTTCGGGCATGAAGCGCTGGTAGCCGTTTGTGCCCTAATGATTGCCGGGCAGGGCATCGTGCGTACCGGGGCGCTGGAGCCGGTGGGTCGGGTGTTGGCTAAGCTATGGAAGATCAGTCCGAGCTTCTCCCTGCTGTTAACCCTTTTGGTCGGCGCCTCTATCAGCGCTTTTATCAATAATGTTCCGGTCGTCGTATTGTTGCTGCCTGTGCTGATCAGTGTTTCCCTGCGCACGGGTGTGCCGGCATCCTCAGTTCTGATGCCCATGGGGTTCGCAACGATTCTGGGCGGGACCTGCACCACCATCGGCACTTCCACAAACCTGCTTGTGGTCTCTGTGGCTGCCGATATGGGTTTGAAAAGGCTGGAGATGTTCGATTTTTTAGTGCCGGCGGCCATTGCCGGCGGCATCGGGATGGTGTATCTCTGGCTCCTGGCACCAAAGATCATACCGAAAAGGGAACAACCACTGACAGACACCTCTCCCAGGATTTTTGCTGCCCACCTTGCCGTGCTGGAAGGAAGTTCGGCTGAAGGCAAAACAGTGGCCGAGGTCATGAAAATGACCGATGGGGCCATGAAGATCAAAAGTGTGGAACGCGGATCCGACAAGTTCATCTTACCGCTTCCCAGTGTGACACTCAGGGCCGGTGATCACCTGATTGTTCGGGACACCCCCGAGCGACTGAAGGAGTTTGAAAAGATTTTGGAGGGAACCCTGTATCCTGAGGGTTCAGAGGATAAGCCCGTTGATGACGAACATCCCCTGAAAGCTGACGACCAGCAGATCGCCGAAGTGGTTGTGATAGAAGGATCAATCCTTGAGGGGCGGAGGCTTCGTGCAGTTCGCTTTGCGGACCGATACGGACTGATCATATTGGCCCTCCACAGAGTGGGCAAGCACCTGGAAAAGGTATACGATGAAATCGTTGATATCCGTCTGAGGGCCGGAGACGTTCTTTTGGTCCAGGGACCCAGCGAGCAGATTGCCAGTCTCAAAAAAGGAAAGGATTTTCTTGTTCTCGATGCCACGATGGATCTGCCGTTCGCCCGAAAGGCGCCGCTGGCTTTGCTTATTATGGCGGGCGTTGTTTTAACGGCAGCTCTGGGATTGCTGCCGATTGCAATCAGCGCACCATGCGGGGCTCTGTTGATGATCCTGACCGGATGCCTGAAATGGCGAGATGCTACAGCTGCCCTGAGTGTTCAGGTCATTCTTATCGTAACTGCGAGTTTGGCTTTAGGAACAGCCCTGCTGAAAACCGGCGGTGCGGATTATCTAGCGCGGCTTTTTGTAACTTTTGTGGGAGGCGCATCGCCAACCTTGGTTATCAGTGGACTGATGCTTTTAATGGGAATCCTGACCAACATTGTGTCGAACAATGCAGCTGCGGTGATCGGCACACCGATTGCCGTTTCCATTGCTGCCCAGATGGGGCAATCGCCTGAACCGTATGTCCTTGCGGTGCTTTTTGGATCCAATATGAGCTATGCGACACCTATGGCCTACAAGACCAATCTGCTCGTTATGAACGCGGGCAAATATACATTCAACGATTTTATGCGGATCGGGGTACCGTTGCTGCTGATAATGTGGATTGTACTTTCGTTTCTGCTGCCAATGATCTATGGCATCAGATAATATTTCGCACTGTCTGCAGATTATAAATCAAAAGATTTAATATTAGCTCACGACAGGTAAAGATTCTGGAGATTGTATCTACCGGCTACGATGACAAAATCCAAACGGCTTAGTTAAAAATTCCAGCCACTTGGCCTCGTCAAATTTTGGGGCTGAGCCCTATAGGATAGAAGCGTGTCGATAATCAGAAGGCAGGTCAGGTCTCAAGTAGCTTGCCGGCTGCCCGGATACCCGCCAGGGAAAAACGGGTAATGTGATCTGCCCAGCGCCTGATTAACTCCGGGCAAAGCGGTTGGCCCAACAAGTATTCCAGGTCACTGCGGCTGATGGTCAAAAGGGCACGACATTGATTGATGATGCTCATCTCACAGAACAATACCCTTTCGTCAGTGGCATCGACGCCCATGATCTTCCGGATGTTACCAATTAACTCCTGTCGCCGGGGCTCGATCAGTTCGTGCCAGTTGTCCCGTATCAGACCGGTGGGATTGGCCAGTTCCATCAGGTAGAGGCGGGTAAATTGACCTCGAATGCCATTTTCCGTAAAATCCTGCATCATGTTGTGGATGCGCAGCTGCAGCTGTTCGATCGAGGAAAGGTCGGCAGAATCGGTGGATATTGGACCTGCACACGCGTTAAAGGCATGTTGCCACGCCTCGACGTACAGGTTGGCCTTGTCGCCGAAATAATAGTTGACGGCTGCCTGGTTGGTGCCGGCCCGCCGGCAGATAGCTGCCACTTTGGCATTGCGATATCCTGATTCCGCAAACACCTCCAGAGCGGCATCCAGCAGTCGTCCGCGAGTTTCCTTACCGTCTTCTCTGCGGACCATGGTGTTTGTCCTCCTTTTACTTTGCAGAAGCCTGAAAACCTGAAGATTAATTCAGCGCTTAGAATATTTGCTTGAATTAAACGATCCCCCGTTTTATACTCTCTATTTCAAATAAGTATTTAAAATATATGTTTAATTTTGTCAAACGTTTATCCGATTAGCTGTCGGAATTACTTTATCTGATTTGGAGAAATGAAAAATGCTGCGCAAGACTTTCTACGTCCGTATCCGGGCGCACGTCTCTGCGATTGAAGGTCAAAGGGCTTATCTGCGACCGCAAGCGGCTAAAATCGATGCCTTTGACACCCGTTCAGCCTTCTGGATCCTGCTGGCGGGCGTATTCTTACTAGTGGCCTTTCCGTTCCCTGTGATCGCCGGCCCCCCGGCTTCGGATGGCGCCCTACCGCCTCTGGTATCAGTTGAACCTGTAACGCTACAGGATGTCAATCCGCCGGAGGAATACGTCGGCCATGTGGAAGCCATTCAAACCGTAGACCTGCAGGCCCGGGTTGAAGGCTTTCTAAAAGAAGTCAAATTCAAGGAGGGCCATTTTGTGCGTGCCGGCGATTTGCTTTACGTTATCGAACAGGACCTTTATCAGGCCACTGTCAGGGCCGACAGAGCCCGGGTGGATCAGCTCCATGCCGTCCTCACCAAGGCCCGCCAGTATCTTGAAAGGGTGCGAACCGTGCGATCCGGTGGGGTCAGCGCCGCAGACATTGACAATGCGGTGGCCGAGGAGGCACAGGCCAAAGCGCAGCTTGAAGAAGCCCGGGCGACCCTGGAGCGCTCCAAACTCAACCTGGGATATACCACAATCAGGGCGCCGATCAGCGGGCGCATCGGTCGAACTGCTTACACCGCGGGCAACCTTGTTGGACCTGCATCGGGGCCGCTGGCCCGCATTGTCCAGACAGATCCGATCCGGGTGGTCTATTCCATCAGCGAAAACGATATGGCCACCATCCAAATGGCTCTCAAAGATGCCGCTCAGCGCCATAAAAATCCGCTTCTGGTACCCCACATCAGGCTACCCAGTGGCCAGGCTTACCCGATCGCGGGTCAATTGGATTTCGTCAACAATGAGGTGGATGCCGCCACAGGCACCATCGCAGTTTGGGCGGTGTTCGATAACCGTGACGGCCTGCTCCTGCCGGGGCAATATGTCACGGTTTTGGTCACCCGCAGCGAGCCCAAACTGATGCCGGTGATATCACAATCAGCCGTTCTGGAAGATCACGACGGGAGCTATGTTCTTGTTGTGGAAGACCAAAACCGGGTCAGTATGAGGCGGGTCAAGACCGGGCCCATGATCGGCATCAACTGGGCTATCGAATCAGGTCTGGACGTCGGCGATAGCGTTCAGATCATTTTTGATGCGCGCATGGGCGACAACGGCACCCACATGGTATACAACGGCAAAAAGGAGTTGGTTGAATACACGGCCGTTTAAAATCTATATCACGAACCGGCCCATGCCATGCACATGATGAACGGGACCTGGCGCTATTTTGCCTCCGAACGCCAGGCGATTGAAGAGGAGAATATATTTCGCCGTCAGCTCGCTGAGATGCAGGGTCGGAAGCCATCACAACGTTTTCGCAAAAGCGGCGTGCCGATCTCCGATGTTGAATTAGATGCTGTTCCTGCGCAAAGCTTAATATGGCCATGATGTAAACAGGCGTTAAGAACCTCTTGAGCTGCAGTAAAAAATGCGCGCTCCCTAACGTGCTGCCCACTTAAACAAAAAGGGATACGGCTTTTTAGCCATATTCCCTTTTAGATTTTTTCGTTATACATTATGAGCAAATGAGCCGCCTAAAGGGTAAATAAACCTTAACAGATTTCAAACGCTGCGCCGGGTCCATAGCGCAAGACGGGTCATCGAGCTATGGGTGTCATATCAAAAAGACGAATTGCCGAAGTTCATCCGTCCGACTATTTGATAGGGCCCATCCGGTACAAGCTCAAGGACTACACCTTCACCGGACGAGACGGCTGCATCGCCGATGGCTGAGATCGTCACCTGATGGGTGACCAGAATGATGAGGACACCGTCATCCGGCTGCTTGGCAATAAATTGTCTCAGCGCGCGCAGATTGGGTTTGCGATTTTCGGTCAGCTCGTAAAATGAATTCAACGCCGGCAATTCTTCTACCGGTCCCATCTGAAGGAGTTTGGCAGTTTCAAGGCAGCGGCACCACTGGCTTGAGTAGACCCTGGCCGAAGTGATGCCCTTTGAGCGCAGCCAATCACCGATGGCCCTGGCCTGATCCCGGCCGCGATCGTCCAGGTTGCGCTGGGTGGAACAGTCTCCGATTCGAAAATTGGCCGGATCGCCGGTGCCCGGTGCCAATGCATGCCGGATCATTAGAATGTGACCGCCGCTTTTCATGGCTTCGATCATTTCAGCGGGATCCGAATCAACGCCTGCGATTGCGAGCGCACATAAACCGAGCAGACAAGCCAGTACCCCTAACCAAAAGCGCATAATCACCACCTCCCCATAAGGATTACAAATCAATTGACAGCCTTCGCAGCCCATTTCGCCGCAAAGATTGTCGGGAAAGATAAGGCTAAATTTGTCCGGGCACAATAGTCTGTGTCATTTTTGTAATTATATCGGAATACACCCAGCGCTATGCAAAAATTTTGATTTTAGGTACCAAGTATATTATATTGCCTATACGATCTTTTGTTATTTGAATTACCCTGGACTTTGGTCCCGGTGGCTTACCATCTGTGGATGCCATGGCAAGTTTAAAAATCACAACAATCGGAGGCGGAAGCGGTCAGTATGCGCTTCTGGCCGGCCTGAGAGATTTGGATGAAATTGACATCACCTCAATTGTCTCTATGGTGGACAGCGGTGGAAGTACCGGTCGATTAAGGGATGAGCTCGGCATTCTGCCCCCCGGGGATGTTTTAAAGTGCCTGCTGGCGCTATCACCCCAGCGCGAAATAGCGCGCACACTTCTTCTCAGACGATTCGACAAGGATAAACGCCTGAAAGGCCATAATGCCGGTAATATGCTTCTGACCATGCTCTCGCGCTATACCGGCAGTTTTCCGACCGGTATCCAGGCCCTGGGTGAAATATTGAATGTGCGTGGCACTATTTTGCCGGTAACCACCGACAGGGCGACTCTGGTTGCCGAATTAACCGACGGTTCGCGGATATTCGGCGAAAGTGCCATCGATGTGCCCCGGGGCGGGCAGCCATCAAAAATTAAGGATGTATACCTGGTGCCGCATCACAGCGGTCAGATAAAAGCCTATCCACCGGTCATCGAGGCCATCAAAAATGCAAATTTCATTATTATCGGTCCCGGTGACTTATTTACCAGTATACTTTCCAATATTGTTGTCCCGGGCATCAAAAATGCGATCCAGGAAACAAAAGCCACAATTGTGTATATTGTTAATATAATGACGAAGTTTGGTGAAACCCATAACTATTCTTGTTTCGATTTTATTCAAAAGCTTGAAGAAGGCATCGGTCGTAAGGTTCAACTCGTCGCCTGTAACCGCACACGACCGAAAGATCCCATTTTAGATAAATACCGTCAACAGGAAGCCGAATTTGTAGAATTTATTGATGATAAGCAATTTTGGCAGGACCGCAAATGCCATTTAGCTGATTTGCTGGATACATCCGGCAGCATCGTCAGGCACGATTCGGAAAAATTAGCCGGCCTTATAAGGGAGATAATCGCTGCTTAAATAGTCGCATACCATTTCTCATCAGATCAAGATGATAGCAAAAAATGGATATGATTGCTTGATTTCATCCTCATTTTTACTTTTGCTGCATTTTGTTATAGGGCCAAAGAGGATTCACCGGGTTGAATTGATTTTTTCAGGGTTAAATGATTTTTGCCCCGGTTTCGCTGGTAACATATATCATTGGTTAGCTTTTTGACGATCTGAATTCCTAGACCGCCAATCTTAACATTTTTTGGATCAATCGGCATACGGCGCTCTGGTTTTGAAAGTGGATTAAATGGAATGCCGCCGTCTTCAACATCTAAAATGAGAACATCTTTGTCCATTTGAAGCGTGAATTGGATTAAATGATGCCGATCGTCATCGAATCCGTAAGAAACAATATTGGTAAATAATTCGTCCAGGCAAAGGATGATATCAAAAAGGCAGTCTCGCGACAGTCCTGCCATTTGACCGAAATTTTCCACGTGCCGACGCAGAACCGGCAGCTCGGACAGGTCATTTTTGAGTCCAAAAGAGTAGGTTTGCGGTAAAGCGCCGTCTGCGGCGCTCTCATTTTCGTCAGAAATTTCCGGATTAACCATTGTGTGTGACTTTCCAATAAGGCATAGTTTTTGACGTTAACGGTTGGAAATTTGTTTTTTGCATAATAACTCTAGCAAAAAATTTGCCAACGTGTCAGTCTCGATGAATTTATATGGTAACTAATTGATATTAAATTAAAAAAATAAAAACATCGATTTTGATCGATTGCCGGGGGCTGAAGAAATGATGTGAAAAATACACAGTTGTGTGGGAGGAATTGCCCCATTCTCCGGCTTTAGGGCCGATTTGGGCTAGGTTTGATAAATTTCCTATGTGTATATCAATCTGCGGCCAAAAGAGCTTTTTGAATTATCAATCCGTCTCTGGCGGGGATAAGACAGCGTTTTGTCGATTATCACAAACGGTATCGCGGAGAGCATTGTCGATAGGGGCCGATACGATTAATCGGGTATTGACATTTTTCATAAAAGCCGTCTATTTACGGACCCGTACGACCATTCACTTCGCATCTTTCACCGCCTATCATCATAATGTTTCGAAAAAAGGATGGCGGCATAAGTGTTGTAGCAAAAAAACGGTCCGCAATCGGATCGTTTTTTTGACAACCACTATATCTGGAGGATCGATGACAGACATAATTCAAACCATTCGTACGCGGGATCCGAATGAATCGGAATTTCAGCAGGCTGTTCAGGAGGTCATTGAAAGCGTACAACCCGTATTGGATCAGAATCCCCAGTACCGGCAGGAAGCGGTATTTGAGAGAATCGTTGAGCCGGAACGCATCACCACCTTTCGCATTCCCTGGTTGGATGATCAGGGTAATATAAAGATAAATCGCGGCTTTAACATTGAGATGAGCAGCGCCATTGGTCCGTATAAAGGGGCTTTGCGATTTCATCCGTCGGTCAATCAAAGTATTTTGAAGTTTCTCGCTTTTGAACAGACTTTTAAAAATGCACTGACCACCCTGCCTTTAGGTGGAGGTGCCAGCGGTTCTGATTTTGATCCCAAAGGCAAATCCGATAACGAGGTCATGCGATTTTGCCAGAGTTTTATGAGCGAGTTGTTTCACCATATCGGGGCCAATACCGATATACCTGCTCCCGACATCGGTGTCGGCGCCAGAGAAATCGGCTATCTGTTCGGAATGTTTAAAAAGCTGAGGAATGAATTTACCGGCGCTTTAACCGGGAAGGGTATCAACTGGGGTGGCAGTCTTATTCGACCCCAGGCGGCCGGGTATGGCTGCGTCTATTTTGCCGCTGAAATGCTGGCCACCCGCAATATAAGTCTGGAGGAACAGACCTGTCTGGTATCCGGGGCCGGCAACGTGGCGCAACACACGGTGGAAAAATTAATCGAACTGGGCGCAAAAGTGGTTACCCTGTCGGACTCTTCCGGTTACATTTATGATGCCGACGGCATCGACCGGGATAAATTGGCTTATGTCAAGCATTTGAAAAACATTCGTCGGGGTCGCATCAAGGATTATGCTGAAAAATATCCGTCAGCGGTTTATACGGATGCCGATTACAGCTTGGATCATAACCCGTTGTGGAATCACCGGGCCGTATGCGCATTTCCCTGCGCGACCCAAAACGAGATCAACGACAAAGATGCGTATAATCTGATCAACAACAATATTAAGCTCATATGTGAGGGCGCCAGCATGCCCTGCACACCGGAGGCCATCGATATTTTCCAGGAGCGCGACATTCTGTTCGGTTCAGGAAAAGCGGCCAATGCCGGCGGGGTAGCGGTTTCCGGTCTGGAACTGGTCCAAAACAGCATGCGCTTGAACTGGCTGGGAGAAGAAGTGGATCAACGCTTAAAAATCATCATGAAAGATATCCATAACACCTGTCTGGCCGCAGCCGAACAATACGGAACCCCCGGCAACTATGTCCACGGTGCCAATATCGCTGGATTTGTCAAAGTTGTCGAAGCAATGCTGGATCAGGGCCTGGTCTAATTTCCGTTCTTTAAGCGGCCCTTCTCCGCAATCTCCGTGTCAAACAGCGGGATTGAATTGTGCGACGTACTTAAAGTACGCCTCCGCTCAATCCCGCTGTTTTCCTTGACCTTGCGAAAAATTGCTCGCTTACAGAGCGGAAATAGTCAGCTAATTTCTTAAAACCCGTTTAACATTTATATCCACTTGCCCGGCGAAAAAAGCGCTCACCTACGATTTGAAAATACATTTTTAAAAGAATCAATTTAGACTCATCATTTTTTCAGTATTGGTGAACTTCTTTTTCGCATCCGCCAGCCCGACATGTGGCTCCTCTCGCTATTCCCCCGGTATAGACTTTAGAAACATATCTGTTTTTCCTGTGGGCAAAGTTGCCAGCAATTGAATGATTTCAGGCAACATGATAAGGATTCGGCATTCGAATAAATGCGGCCGATAATAGCCGTTTACCGCTCTCAGTGGTTGTCATGGATTTAAAAAAAATTGACCGGCTCCTGCACCGATCTGAAGATTTAACGCAGTATATCATCCGCCGGCTGGATGCACCCGACAGTCATCAGGCGATATTTAATTTGGAGAAAGTTGATTGGCAGACGCTTTCGGCAGTACTGTTTTTGCTGGGGCGCTATTCAGGATCGGGTCCTTATTCTGATCAACCCTGTCTGATACTCAACAAGCGGTCTGCCAGGGTCCGCCAGCCCGGTGACCTTTGCTGCCCCGGCGGTCGGATCAGCCCGCGCCTGGACGCCGGTCTATCAGCACTATTGCGGCTGCCGATGTCACCTCTGGCGCGCTGGCCGCACTGGCAGCAATGGCAGCGGGAGCAGCCCCAACAAGCCCGATGGTTACGGCTTCTCCTGGCCACGGGCATGCGAGAAAGCGTGGAAGAGATGCGTCTCAACCCTTTTGGATTGACCTTTCTAGGCCCTTTGCCGGCGCAGTCTCTGAACATGTTCAATCGGGTGATTTATCCCATGGTTGCCTGGGTTTCGGGTCAGAAGCGATTTTATCCGAACTGGGAGGTTGCAAAAATCGTTTTTATTCCGTTGCGCGATTTATGTGATCCGGCCAACTACGCGCGCTATTGCCTGCAAATCCAAAATTCGGCAGCCGGCGATATTCTGAATACCTTTCCTTGCTTCAGATACCAAGAAGCTGGCGAAACTGAAATTTTATGGGGTGCGACGTATCAAATTACGGTCGGATTTTTAAAACGCATCTTTGATTTCGAACCGCCGGATATGCACTCTCTACCGGAAATTCATGGCCGTTTGGGCAGATCTTATCTCTCACGGGCTTCCTAACCACAAATCGAGCAACGCGGTTATCTGGGAAGCTGCAGTTGGATACGTCAGATATTATCTCACCACGAAGAACACGAAGATCACAAAGAGAAAACACATAAATTTACTTTTATCCTTTCGTGTCCTTCGTGCCCTTCGTGGTTATGTAGGTCTCACTTGACCTTTCTGCATAACCATATTGAGCAAAACAGAGATTGATCTGTGCTCAGTATTGGATTATGCCATATCTAAAATACCGTCAAACGCAAGAATGAAAGGAGGATTGTTATGGCGACTTTTTTTATGTTCGGCAATTACACCCCTGAAGCACGAAAGGAAATGAGTGCTACCAGAACACAGCAGGCCATCGGCACAATCCGGAAGCTGGGCGGTGAGGTCAATGCCATGCATGCGCTTTTGGGGCCCTATGATCTATTGTTCTGTGTCACCCTATCCGGTGTTGATGATGCCATAAAAGCTTCCGTGGCGTTGAGCGATCAGACGGGGATTTCATTCACAACCTGTCCGGCGGTCACCGTAGAAGCATTTGATGAACTGGTAAAATCGGCAGGCTAAATTCGGCGTTAAAGGGCAGGTCATTGCAAACCAATGGGTCGGTTCGGATAAGACGGCAAACCGGCATCTAAAAATCAAAGGGGCTGCGGATATCCCCGCAGCCCGTTTTTTTTGGTAGGCGGTACTGGATTTGAACAAGTGACTTCTACCGTCTGAAGGTTTTAGTTATTGAAACCATAAGATAAAACGATATAATAAAGTGTAAGATAATAAAGAAAATTAAATTTTTTGCGTATATCCTATTACAGTTTAGTCAGACATCTTTAATTTGTGAAAGGAGCATCAGTAAAATTTTGTTTGTCTTGTATATACGATTCCTTTTGGCGCTGTTGCAGGAATGCATGTATACCCGGATCCCTTTTCGTCACAAAAATATAAATAATCGAAAGCGACCCCGGATTTTAGGCGCATCATTAATTCTAATCCTTGTGTCTGTATTCATCCAACCTGCGATGGCCCAGGCATCAACTGCCGACACGTCATGGATCTTCGCACCCGTGCAGGAAGGACCCACCGGCGTAGGGGAAGAGGTGCTTCTATATGCTCCGCGGCGCTTGCTCGTCAAACTGAAGGCAAATGCGATGAACGGCGTACGTGCTCAAGGAGGCCCAATGATCGGCATCGAATCCTTGGATAAGCTTGGTCGACAACTCAATGTGAGAAGCGTTCGACCTGCTTATGGTACTGTCGGCAATAAAGTTCTCGGTCAAGCTCTCGGAGTTGAACGCTGGCATCTTATCGAGCTGGATCAGAATGATCATATTCCGAGCGTCGCTACCGGTTACGCGGCCGATCCCAATGTCGAAGTTGCGATACCGGACTGGCGGGCATTCCCTCTGGTCGAGCCGAATGATCCACTCCATTCGGCGCATTGGGGGCACGACAACAACGGACAATTGCCTGACTATTGCTGGCTATGTGGTGGGCACGATAATGGCAACCCTGTAGGGATTCCCGGATTCGACGCGAATACAGAGGATGCTTGGGAAAAAAGACAGGGATTTGGTGATTCTGCGGTGGTGATTGCAATTCTTGATTCCGGTGTCGACATAGACCATCCTGACCTGCGACTGGTCGCCGGATGGGACTACGGCGATGGAGACAGTAATCCGGACGACGACAGCTTGGATAGAGGCCACGGTACGGCTTGTGCCGGCATTGCCGCCGCAATCTCCAACAATGGAATAGGTCCAGCAGGCGCTGCCGGTGGCGTCAGCATCATGCCGCTCAAGGTAGCCAATGAAGCTGGTAATATCTATTTTTCGGCCATCCAAAATGCGCTTTATGATGCTGCGGACAACGGAGCCGACATCGCCAGTATGAGCTTCGGTGCAGCGCTTAGCAATGATCCGGCTACCGACGCCGCCATTCAATATG
>JASFNW010000148.1:0-12780 GCA_050116835.1 Desulfobacterales bacterium | reverse complement strand
CATCGGGTGAAAATTAATGAGATAAAATGGCCGCCATCCTTATCAAAAAAATGTAGTCTTCTCATTAATTTTCATGCAAGATTCAGGTCTCGCCTGGATGTTGCACGGGTCGGAGGCTTTCATATGCAAGGCAGTTAAGGCCGAGGCTATAGTCAACTATGCCTCGACCTTAATAACGCAGCAGATGGAAGCCTCCGGCTCGCCCGCAGGGTGAAAATAGATGAGAAAAAGAATGATAATTATCCGATTTACACATTGTGGAAAACATTCTCATCTATTTTCATGCAATATTCAGGCAATGTTACATGCGATCGGGCGCCGACACGCCCATCAGTGTGAGCCCATTGCGGATAACCTTTTGAACGGCTAATATCAGATTGAGCCGGCCGCAGCGCAACAGGTCATCATCTGTCAATACCCGATGCTTATTGTAGTAAGAATGAAAGGCGGATGCAAGCTCCATCAGATAATAAGTCACGCGGTGTGGCTCCATGCTTTGCGCGCTGCCGGCCAGGATGTCCGGATAGCGGGCCAGAGCTTTAATCAAATCGATTTCCTCAGGTGCTTCCAGGCGGGCGACGGCATCATCATCCCAGGAAACCTCACAGGTGCCCCTTTCGTTTCCCTTGCGCAAAATGCTCGCGATGCGGGCATGCACATACTGGACATAATAAACCGGATTATCATTGGTTTTCTGCCTGGCGACTTCCAGATCAAAATCAAGCGTGCTTTCATAATGGCGCGTCAGAAAAATAAAGCGCGCAGCGTCCCGGCCCACTTCGTTGATGACCTCTCGCAGTGTCTCGAATTTGCCGGCCCGTGTCGACATGGCAACCGGTTGCCCGGCTCTGAGCAAATTCACCAGCTGCACCAAAATGACATCAAACTGATTCCGCCGATGACCGGAGGCTTCGACAGCGGCTTTCATCCGCGGAATGTAACCATGATGATCCGCGCCCCAGACGTCGACCACCCGTTCAAACCCACGATCATACTTGTCCTGGTGGTAGGCAATGTCGGAGGCAAAATAGGTCGTTTCCCCGTTTGCTTTCACCACCACGCGATCCTTTTCATCGCCGAACTCGCTGGTTTTAAACCACAGGGCCCCGTCTTTTTCATAAATGATTTTCTGTTTGCGGAAATTATTCAGAATCTCATCAACACGGCCGGAGTCATATAAGCTCTGCTCGCTGAACCAGCAGTCAAATTCCACTCCGAATAATTTTAAATCGTCCCGAATGCCGTCCAGTATTTTACCGGCGGCAAAGCGCGCGCATTTCAAAATGGCGTCTTGTTCCGGCTCATTTAAAAGGGCATCGCCTCTGTCCGTTTTGATCTCTGCAGCCAGATCACGAATATAATCTCCCTGGTAGCATTCATCCGGAAATTTTATTTTTCGGCCAGACAACTGTTGGTAGCGTAAAAATACCGATTGGCCCAGGGTCCGGATTTGGCGGCCCGAATCGTTGATGTAATATTCCTTTTGGACATCATAGCCGCAAAAGGACAGAATATTGGCCACTGCATCCCCCACGGCGGCACCGCGGCCGTGTCCGACGTGCAGCGGTCCGGTGGGATTCGAGCTGACAAATTCGACCTGAAATTTTTGGCCTTTGCCAAGATCGCTGGCACCGTACGCAGTATCGGCTCGATGAATCTCACGCAGGACCGTATGCCAGGCTGAGGGTTTGACAAAGAAATTGATAAATCCCGGACCGGCGATTTCCGTCTTCGCGATCCATTGTTGCGGGTCCTGCAGATGTGCGATAATGGCTTCAGCAATTTTACGTGGTGCCATTTTTTGAGCAGAGGCCATCACCATAGCGATATTGGTGGAAAAATCTCCATGGACGCCCGCCCGCGGCTCTTCAATCTCGACTTTGGGTATGTCAGCTGACGGCAAATCACCATTTTGGTGGGCCCACCTGGCAGCATCGCTAATCAAATCTTTTAAAATTGGTTTCATCGTCATTTAAAATTGGTTTTTATCCTCTAAACCCCATACTCCCGCACTCCATTACGCCAAAACTCCAATGATAAACGAAGCGAATAATAGGTTACCTGAATTTTGCACGAGTCGGAGGCTTTCATATGCTAGGCATTTAAGGACGAGGCTATAGTGAACTATGCCTCGTCCTTAATAACGCAGCAGATGGAAGCTTCCGGCTCGCCCGAAGGGTGAAAATTAATGCGCTAAAATGATTTTCATCCTTTATACTATACCTAATTGGTATTTTGAATGTCTTCTATAATTCGTCTAGCCGGCTGTAATTTAAATATAAGAAAAATTTCGCATTAATATTCATGCAACATTTAGGTACCGTGATAGATAAAGACTTTTCCATACCAAGTCAAGCTGCTTTGGGCGAGCATGGCCCTTAAGCGGCCCGGTGGTCATGAGATGGATGTATTCATAAATTTTATTTGCCTGATAGGTGTTTAAATGTTAGGTTTCAGTACCTTGAAAGACATCGCAAAGCGCTAAGTGCAAAACGACTGAGGGCCATTTACGGTTGGAAACTTTATGGTAACACGAGGATATCCAATTGGATCTTAAGCAAAAACGCGTACTGGTTACCGGTGCCTGCGGGACGGTGGGCAGGGAATTGATCCGCCAGCTGCTCGAACAGGAGCAGGCAGGAGCGCTCATCGCTCTGGATAACAATGAAAGTGAGCTTTTTGCCCTTGAACACCAATTTGCCGAATACGATCAGACAAATTTCTTTTTGGCCGATGTTCGCGACCGCGACCGACTACACGACAAAATGAAAGGCATCGATTGGGTATTTCATACAGCTGCCTTCAAGCATGTTCTGCAGTGCGAGCGGTCTCCTTTTGAAGCGGTGCAGACCAATATTCTGGGGGTTCAGAATATCATCTATGCGGCCATCGAAGACAATGTTGAGCGCGTGATCTTTACCAGTTCAGACAAGGCTGTCAATCCGACAAATGTCATGGGAACATCAAAACTGATGGGCGAGCGCTTAATCACAGCCGCAAACAGCACCCTGCGGGGCGACGGTCCGATCTTTACCTCTACCCGCTTTGGCAATGTCTTAGGCTCCCGCGGTTCGGTGATCCCTGTTTTTCGTGAGCAGATCCGGCGCGGCGGTCCGGTCACCTTGACCGATCCGGAAATGACCCGCTTTATTATGAGCATTGAAGAAGCCGTCCGGCTGGTCATCGATAGCGGCATCCTGTCCCGGGGAGGGGAAGTGTTCGTTACCAAGATGCCGGCGATTCGCATAAAAGATCTGGCTGAGGTGATGGTCGGCGAACTGGCAGCGGCTTACGGCCACCGGGCAGCAGATATCGAAATTCAGATAGTCGGTCATCAGCCGGGTGAAAAGCTCTATGAAGAGCTGTTAAACACGGAAGAAACCAGACGCTCACGAGAACTGGAACGTTATTTCGTGGTTCTTCCAGCCTTCAGAGAGCTGTACCGCGATATTGCTTTCGAATACCCGGACCTCATGTCAGAGGAAGTCACCAACCCGTATCATTCCGGCACGCAAAATCCGCTTTCAAAAGCCCGGTTGGCTGCGTTTCTCAAAAAAAACAATCTCCTGGATACACAGAAGGCCTAAAAGACGACGGGAATAAAATCAAAAAATCCATTGCAAAACCTAAATAGTTGATTAGGCCTGTAATTCGTGGCTGGAAGCCACTCCTACGACACCTTGCAAGCCGTGGGAGCGGCATCTTGCCGCGATATTCAGGTATACTGATTTGGCCTGCGACAGGTTCAGTTGAAATTTTGACAATACCGACTCTGAGCGATAGATACATTTTTAAGATCGCTTCTAATATGTTGTGATACCCTATCGAGAGCAAGATTATGCGAATAATGATTTTAGGAGGTGACGGCTACCTGGGATGGCCCACCGCCATGCATCTCAGTGCTCACGGCCATGAGGTGGCTGTGGCGGACAATTACCTGCGCAGACGATTGTGCCGCGAGGAACAGGTGGATTTTCTGCATGCTGTTCCGGACCTGGATGAACGCGCGGCCCTCTGGCAGTCGGTGTCAGGGCACAAGATTGCCGTTCATAGAGGAGATCTGAGCACATGGGATTTTGTTGCCGAAGTTTTCGAAAAATTCAACTCCCAGGCAGTTGTGCATTATGCCGAACAGCCTTCGGCACCTTATTCCATGCTCAATCGCAGGGCCGCCACCCTGACGCTGCAAAATAATTTGTCGGTGACGGCCAATGTCATTTTTGCGGTAAAAAAATTCTGTCCGGATGCGCACATTGTCAAATTGGGAACCATGGGCGAATACGGCACGCCCAATATCGATATCGAAGAAGGCTGGCTGGAAGTCGAGCACAACGGCCGACAGCATAAATTTTTATATCCGCGGCAAGCCGGCAGCCTGTACCACACCACCAAAATCATGGACACCGATTTGTTGTGGTTCTACGTCCGTACCTGGGGGCTGCGGGTGACGGATCTGATGCAGGGCCCTGTTTACGGTATTTTTACCGATGAAAGCCAAAAAGACGAACGCCTGCTGCCCTTTTTTAACTACGACGAAATTTTCGGCACCGTTCTGAACCGATTTGTGGTTCAGGCCGTTGCCGGTTATCCGCTCACAGTTTACGGCAAGGGTGGACAGACCCGGGGCTATTTAAACATCAAAGACACCTTGAATTGCGTGCGCCTGTCGGTAGAAAATCCGGCTGAAAAAGGCGAATTGCGAATTTTCAACCAGTTTACGGAGACCTTCAGTGTCAATGATCTGGCAGCAAGGGTCCAAGAGGCTGGAAACAGGCTTGGATTCAATGTTGAAATTCAGCATATCGAAAATCCTCGGTTGGAGGCTGAAAGCCACTACTATAACCCCCGCCACACGGGCCTTCTTGATCTTGGCTTATCGCCCCATTATTTAGCTGAGGATTTTTTGGCTGAAATGATCAAATACGTTATCAAATACAAAGAGCAGATCAAGCCGGACCAAATTTATCGCAACGTAAAATGGGAATAGCATTTTGGTGACACCATGACTGACCACCATTTTTATCGCAGTTAATCAAATTTAGCAAAAGCGAAATGTCATTAACTAAAATAAAACACGGCAAAAAGAAAAAATCGTCCAAGAAGATTTCTGAAGCCGAGCAGGCCGAGTTAACGGGAAGCATGCGCAGGGAAACTGTGTTCACGTATATTTTAAACGGCCTGCTTCTTATTTACCTGCTTTACTACCTATTTCAGCTATATGCTTCTCTTGATAATACGTTCTTTTGGGCAGACGAAAATAAGCACGCTTACATAAGCAGTCTGGTGTACAAGACCCGCCAAATTCCTACGGTTTTACCCGATGATTTATATGGAGATTATCGCTGGTCCTACCCACCACTATTTCATATATTAAGCTCCGCTTATATGGGAATTACAGGGGCGGCTTCTTTGAAATTTTTCAACTTGATATTGCTTGTCATCTTTTTTCTATCATTTTATTTCCTGATTCAAAAGCACTATGGGAACAACGAAGCCGCTGTCGCCTGCTTGTTGACTACATTGGCGCCGGTTCTGGCAATCAATGCAATTCGTTATACAGCCGAAATGCTGTCATTGCTTTGCATTTTTTTTTCGTTTTACTTTTTAGTAATCGCATTAAAGAAGGCAGACAAATTCCATGCTGTTATTTCCGGCTTATTTACCGGAATGCTGATGTTAAGCAAGCAGGTTGGATTTGTGATTTTCGCTTTTTACGGACTTCTTTTTTTATGGTTTTTTTGGAAAAAGAAGCAAAATTTTAAAATTTTGCTCTGGGTCTTAGGGATAAGCGTTGTCACATACAGCCCCTATTTGCTCTGGGCTGTTTACAAAAGGGTCGAAATTCTCGGTTTTGTTTCCGTATTTTTGGGCATTGCGGAGAAGCCCGAATGGTCGGGAACAGCTTTAAAAGTTTTTCACCGATACGATTCCGGCATAGTAGAATTTGCCTATCTTTTCTACAAAGGCAACGGTTTCCTTTTGACCGTTTTACTATCTTTACCCCTTTACCATTTTATAAGAATCCGATTTAGAGATGAACCGCAAAATTATGTTTTTCTTCTAATCATCTATTTGATTATCGTCATGATAGCCTGGCATATTACAAATGATCGACATACGATTATTCTTTTACCACTGATCGCCTTTTTGATCAGCTATTCCGCCAATCAAATTGTGCCGAACAAATTAATGTCAAAGGCGTTAATGATATCCCTTCTTTTAATTGCAGGATACCTGACATACCAAATGCCAAATTACCGACAAAGATACAATGCGCCTGAAGATTTTGTAGAGTTGACAAAAATTATAAATAAAAAGACCCCTTCTGATGCCAGAATCCTTTCTCTAAGCAAATTCGATATTATTGAGTATACACAGCGACCCGTAATATGGCCACATGCCAAATTGGACAAAATTCCGATAGAATTATTAGAAAAGCAAAGTGCCAATAAATTATTTGCTTTGTTTAAGCATTATAAAATTAAATATATTGTCATCGAAACGTCACGCATCGTCAATGTTGAAAATTTCCATGCCGGACGATATCCATTGTATTTCGTTCGCGCCTGTGAGCAGCTGGAACGTCAAGGTAAAATCGCGCTCGAGGCAATGACCAACTCAAAGCGATTTATATTACTCAGGGTAATTTAGAATCTGAACCAATCGACAAAATAGAGAAGACTTTGTCATCAGGGTTTCGGCAGCAAAATCGCGCTTTCCAATAAATTTGAAAAAATATGATCGAGGGGAGCCATGTCTGGTCTGCGTATTGTAGGGCTTGTTATCGGAATATTAGGACTCATGTGCACGTTTCTTGTGTATCGAGGTCCTAAATGGAAAAGACTCAATTTTATCTTTTTTTCTATGATCAATCTATCGCTGATTGCGATAACCATAAATCCCAATGTGGTTAATTTTTTACGTGACCTGTTGTCGCTGCAAAAATATCAATACGGCCGCATTATCGCTTTGTTGATTGTTTCAAATATTATCCTGATGTTTTTTTCGCTTTCAACCGCCTCTAAGGTGGAAAATTTTCGGCTACAGTTTGATCAACTGGTCAGGAAACTTGGATTAGGTGTTTTAAAAATTACGCCCGACGACGTAAAACCCATAATGATCGTCATTCCGGCGTATAACGAAGCCGAAAATATAGAGTACCTTCTGCCAAAGATACCGGCAACAATCGATGGATTGAATGTCGGTCTTTTGGTCATTGATGACGGCAGCACCGATCAAACAAAACAGATCGTTCAAAAGCATGGGCATAAGATTGTATCCAACATGATCAATCGAGGCGGTGGAGCGGCACTGCGCCTGGGCTATGATATTTTAAAAGAAGCTGGGGGAAATATCTGCGTGACAATGGACGCCGATGGTCAACATCAGCCTGAAGAGATAGAAAAGCTGGTTTCCCCGATTATAAAAGACGAATATGATGTGGTCATTGGTTCCCGTGTCCTGGGCGCCCGGGAAAAGGATAACCCCATCCGGATTGCCGGCGTTCATATTTTCAGCGCGATTATCAGCGCACTGTTAGGAAAAAAAATAACAGACCCGTCCAGCGGTTTCAGGGCCTTTAAAATCGATAAACTAAAAAACATCGCTTTACATGAAGATCAATACCACACAAGCGAACTGATAATTGATGCAGTCAAGAAAGGGCTGCGGATTAAGGAAGTACCCATCACCATTTTGAAGAGAAAATTCGGAAAAAGCAAAAAGGGCAAAGACCTGATATATGGCTTTCATTTTGCCAGAATCATTGTCAAGACCTGGTGGCGTTAGCTTCTACTTTCAATTTTATTCAGGTTGTTTGTGCGATTATCGATTAAGCTACAAGAAATTTCACTAACATGATACGGCCGAACTTTTTAATAGTGGGCGCTGCTAAATCGGGCACTACATCCTTATATCGATATTTGCGGCAGCATCCGGACATCTTTATGCCGGAATGGAAAGAACTGTCTCTGTTTATCGGGGATTCTTTCGGTCCGCTACACAGGGCAAAAAAATATCGCTATTACCAAAAGGCTTTTTCTAAAGCACTGAATCAAACGGCGGTCGGAGAAGCTTCAACCGCTTATCTGTTTGACCAATCGGCATCCAAAAACATCAAGGAACAATTGGGAAACATACGGATTATTATCAGCCTGCGAGATCCCGTGGCAATGAGCTATTCACTCTATAACCATCAGCTCCGCCGAGAGGGAGAAACGATTGGAAATTTTGAGGAAGCGCTTGCAAAAGAGAAGGATAGACTAAACGACCCGGAATTCAAAAAAAAATGCTACGGTTGGCATGCGAACTATTATTATTATCAAAGAGGACTTTACTACCATCAAGTAAAACGCTACCTGGATACGTTTGGAAGAGAAAATGTCCTGATCATCATATTTGAGGAATTCGTTGCTGAAGTGCTCAATAAGATACAGGAGATTTACCGTTTTTTGCAGGTGGATGATAATTTTGTTCCGGAAATCAGAATTCATAATCCCGCCGGTGGCATTTTTAATATTCCAAGGTTCTGGCAGGATGCGGGCCTGTTTTTAAAAACTTATCAATTTGTTTTTTCCAAAAATCTGATTAAAAAGATTCCACATTTACTCAGAAATATGGGTCGCAAACCACCGCTGCCCATCGATGCGGTCACTGCAAAAAGGCTTCGAAACAGATTTTATGAAGACATCTGCCAGCTTGAACAGTTGATTGGAAAGGATCTTGCGGTCTGGAAAAATTAGACGCTGCCGGCTTCTCATTATATTAAACATTTAAAAACCGACAGATTTTATGAGCCACAACAGCACGCCCACAAACAATATACAGCTTTCTGTTATCGTCCTTTTTTACCATGGTGATCGCTGGATTCAAGGGTGCTTGCAGTCGCTGCAAGAGCAATCGCTTGCTCGATTAAGCTACGAAATCATTCTCGTGGACAATGGCGGGTCAACCCCGTCTGTCAAAAATTACGAAGGCCAGCCCAATACAAAAGTCCTCCATTTTTCCAAAAATTACGGTTTTGCCGGCGGTAATAACAAAGCCTTAGCCCATGCGGATGGTGAATTGATCTTATTGATGAATCAAGATGTTGTTGTCCATTTCAATTGCCTCGAAGAATTATTGAACGCCGCTGCAGATAATCCCCAGGCCGGGATAATCTCAGCTAATATGTTAATGATATCGGCAAGCACGCATATAAACCGGTACGCGCCGGCCGATAACACCGTCGGGCTGTATGAATTGACACCGTTCGGGTATGCGGCATACACTAAACGACAAGTAGACAGCCATCTGGTGCCAGTTGATTTTATTTCAGGCAATGCCATGTGTTTTAGAAAACGCATGCTGGATGATGTGGGATGCTATTTGTTTGATGAGAGACTGGGCAGTTATGCAGAGGATTTGGATTTATCGATTCGGCTAAAAAAAACGCCCTGGAAAATGTATGTCCGGCCAAAGGCAATGGTGTTTCATTATCGCGACGACGCATTTTCAGGCAATCCGGCTGATAAGCTACGCAAACTGGCTCACATTTCCAGCAATCGCTTATGGGTTTATTATAACAATTTAAGTGCTGCAGATTTTTTATGGCGGCTGCCGGCTTTATTATTGGGGATACCGCTCAAGGTCGCTCGACCCGATGGATCGATCGATTTCCATCTTTTCCATTTTGTGATGGCCTCATTAGCGCTACCTTTAATATTCACGGCTTTCTGTGTTCGGGTGTTTACTGACCGAAAATCGGAACCGAAGATGCAGAATCCCTAAAATTGTTTAACAATACAAATATGCAAAAAAAAGGACCCAAATGGAAAGGGTTGCTCAAACTTCTCGGCCCCATTTTTTTCATATTTCTCATCATTCGTGTGATCGACCCAAATGCAACCGCCAACATTATCAAGAACATCAAGCTCGGGCCAGCCATCGTAAGCCTCATTTTATTCGTGGCTGTCAATGCAATATTAGCATTAAGATGGTGGATCATCTGCCAGCGAATAGGAATGGGTATTCGTTTTAAAATACTCTTTGAGGTATATTATATTTCTTGGTTTCTCAGCATCATTCCGATGGCTGCAATTTCGCCGATTTCAAAAATTATTTATCTTAGAGATGAAGGCGCGCGAACCGATATCACGACTGTTTCAATAACATTGGATAAATTGTTTGATGTTATGGGTCTGATGGTCTTTAGTCTGTTTGGCATTGTATATTTCCCTCGAAATCTTTTTGTCGAATTGAACCTTTGGGCCTATTTCGCAGGTATGGCAATCTTTGTTCTAATCGCATTGATTCTTGGCAGTCGCATATGGAAAATACTAAAAGAACTATTAAAACGCTATAGCAATAAAAAAATTAAAAAATTTGGGCGGGGAATAGAGCAAAATCTGGTACAGTTTTGGTCTGAATTCGACCTCAAATTGTTCTCAATCCTTCTCGGGATTTCGATTTCTATTGGATTACTAAGGTCGCTGATCCTTTATTTGCTTGCAATTGCATTGAATATCCATGCAAGTTTCGGCCTCATTGTCGCCTGCAGGGCGCTTTTCGGCATTGTAAATATAATTCCGATTACGGTGAGCGGCTTGGGCACACGCGACGCAATCCTTCTGCCCGCATTGACGCTTTCAGGTGTTTCAAAAGAATACGCACTGGCGCTGGGCTTCGTCGCATTTTTATGGACACTGTGCTCAAAGTTTACAGGCATCATATTCTGGTTTAAACGTCCTTTACCCCTAAACCGCTTCAAGATTTCGAAAAACAAAGTAGTCGAATGAGAAAACCTAATTTATTCATAGTTGGGCATCCGAGATCGGGCACCTCTTCGCTGCATTACTATTTAAGGCAGCATCCCGATGTTTTCATGACGGCGATTAAAGAGCCAAACTATTTTTCCAGCGATTTTCGCAACGAGAGCGACCGCTTTCATAAAAAAAAGCTATATTTCCCATACAGAACCGAACATCAATATTTAAGGCTTTATAAAAAATGGACACATGAAAAAATCGCCGGTGAAGCCTCGGCAACATATTTGTGCTCCCAAGCAGCCGCTGAGGAGATTTCCCATTACAATCGTGCAGCCAAAATTATCATGATGTTCAGAGAGCCCACACAATTCCTGCATTCTTTCCATTCAGCTGCCAGATTCGCACTCGGTGAGCATCACCGGGATTTTAAAACAGCAGTCAGGGCCGAAAAAGAGCGGAGGGAGGGTCGCGGATTGGTCAAGCGAGTCATTACGCCTTCATGGTTGTTCTATTCCGAGTTTATAAAATATACCGCGCAAATTAATCGATTTTACGCCTGTTTCGATCCGGCACAAATCGAAATAATTATTTTCGACGATTTCAAAATGAATACCCCGGGTATTTACAGAGAAGTCCTGGAATTTTTGGGTGTTGATCCCGATTTTTCACCGGATTTTAATATCGTCAATCCAAATAAGCAACTTAGATGGCCGCTTTTAAAGAGATATACCCTGGACTCACCGTCTTTTCGCAAAACGCTGAGGCTTTTATTTTCCGATGACGCATATGCCGGGCTGAAAGATTTTTATAGAAATAAGATGGTAAAATATGCTCCCAGAAAAGATTTGGATGAAGGATTCAAGCTCGTATTAATGCAGGAATGCAAATCTGAAGTGGAAAAACTGGGCGATTTTTTAAAAAGAGACCTGGTTTCGCTGTGGGGCTACCATTCAGTTTAAAATCTAAATGTGATTTGCCGGGTGACTGTTTATGCGCACTTCTAAAAATGATACCACTAAAGGCCAGGGAGTTGGTTTGTTTTCGACCATATCCGCAAGACAGGTTTCTTTAGTGAAATCGTTTCTCGTTTTGTTTTTTTTCACCGTGTTTGTGCTTGTCATTTATTCCAACACATTTACGTCTCCCTTCATTCTGGATGATCTAATCAGAATCGAAGAAAATCCGGCTATCCGGGTCAGCGATTTCTCAATACCCCAGATCATCAAAGCGGGTTTCAACAGCTCCAAAACGCGTCCCCTCGCGTTCATCACTTTTGCGTTAAACCACAGTTTGCATCAATACGATGTGTTTGGCTATCATATATTGAATCTATCGATTCATATACTGGCCGGCTTCTTTTTGTATCTTTTCATACAAGTCACCCTGAGAACTCCGGCTCTCAAAAACCGTTACCAGCACACCGGTATGATCGCCTTTTTTACAGCTTTGATCTGGCTGGTACACCCGGTTCAAACCCAGGCGGTGACCTACATCGTCCAGCGGATGACCAGCATGGCTTCCCTGTTTTTCATCCTTTCCTTTTTATTTTATGCTTACAGCAGTCTGGCCGAAAACAATAAAAAGAAATGGCTGTGGTTGATTTCTTCCGCGGTCGCCTGGTTGCTATCATTAGGCTGCAAGCAGATCACCGCTGTGCTGCCACTTTTAATCTTTCTGTACGAATGGTATTTTTTCCAAGATCTCAGCAAGGAATGGTTCAAAAAGAGTCTCAAATATCTTTTAGCAATAGGCGCGTTTTTTATTTTCATGTTCTTGATTTACACGGGCTTCAGTCCCTGGGAGAAAATTCAAAGTCTCCATGATTATGCCCGGCATGAATTTACGATAACCCAAAGGCTGCTAACCCAATTTCGAGTTATTGTACTCTATATCAGCCTTATATTATTGCCCCTTCCAGCAAGATTGAACCTGGATTATGATTTTGCTCTATCTCAGTCTTTGATCAACCCGATTTCTACACTGCTTTCGCTGATTGCCATAATTGGTTTGATCACGTTGGCTTTGTATTTAGCTA
>JASFNW010000147.1:0-12896 GCA_050116835.1 Desulfobacterales bacterium | reverse complement strand
TAGCCAGTGACCAGCAGCTTTCAATTTGATCTCTGACCTCTGTCTTCTGACTTCAGTCATTTCAGATTCCTGACCGGCAGAGCGCGGTAGCCGCGCTTGTGCGCTTTGCGTACCGTGTAGTGATAGACATTGTCAAAATTGAAAATCCGCGCGGTCGGAGCGATCGGGTCGGTTTCGGAAGTCCACACCCAGCCGCAGCTTAATTTAATGTCGGGCACCGTCTTTACCCACTGGCCACAATCGGTTTCATATCCTTTGGAACTCTTGTCCTCATCCAGCAGGCTTTGCAGTTCAGCCAGGGTCGGCAAGCGCCAATTGTCGTATCGCTTTGGAATAGTGTCAGGAAATGTAAATCGCACCCATTTGTCGGCCTGTATCCAGTTAATATCCCCCTGATTGTCCGTTTTCGACCACATCAGATTCAGCTCTCGGTCTGTAACGGTTCCGTCGCCATTATCGATAAAGCGATCACCGGCCAGTCCCGGGGCTCCGCCGATTAAGATCCCGGCGACCAGGATAACGAGCGTTGTGAAAAGGTACCTGAACATCTTGCCCTCCTTCCAGGGTGACGGCCCCGGTTACGATAAATGGATTTGTTTCTTCAGACGTTCGGCAACGTGTTCATCCCGATAGGATAGTACGGGAATCGGTGAGCGGCGGAAAACTTTTTCCGCAACAGATCCGATTAGGGCATATTCGATATCCGAGCGGCTCTTGATGCCCATAATAATTAAATCGACATCTTCTTTGAGCGCAATTTTCAGTATTTCTTCGCCGGGATTGCCGACTTCAATGATCATGCGGATTTTTTCAGGTGGACGGCCGATCTTTTTTAAAATCTTATCAAATTCCTGCTGCCGTTCTGCTTTGATGCCGGCCACGTAGTTATCGCCGTTGACCTCATAGCCCATATTCGCGATCGTTGCCACGGCATCGACATCGCGCGAATTGATGATACTGGTGCAGATCAAATCGGCACCCATTGTATCGGCAATACCCGTTGCGTATGTCAGCAGGCCTTCAGTGTAGCGATTCATGCCAACCGCCACCATAATCTTTTTTTCAGCACCCATAATCATTTCCTTTCATGCGGCAACCGGTTCGGTAACAGTTTTCGGTATTCGCGGCCGTTGCATCAGATACAGCACACCGTAAATTCCCAAGCCAATCAGATAGGTCCAGTAACGCTGATCGTGCGGGAGTCCAATCCAGCTGGCAATTAAATCCGGGCGCATCAACGCCAGGGTGACACATAAAAACAGCGGGATTTCATAAAAACGGTTCTTGGCCACAAACCATCCCTGGGTGGCCGATGCAAAAGCGAAGTTGCCGACACAGGCCATGGCAAAGATCAGCAGCCCCTGGGGCCAACTGCTGATATTGTGCAGAATCAGATCGGCGTTGAAAATAAACATGAACGGCAAAATGGCGGTGCGGATGTCATACATAAATCCCTGCAAACCGGTCGGAATCGGCGGCGATTTGGCAATCGCCGCGGCCGCATAGGCCGCCAAACCCACCGGGGGTGTGTCATCGGCCAGGATACCGAAATAAAAGCAGAACAGATGCGCGGCCATCAGCGGCACGATAAAGCCCTGCATTCCGCCGATGGTGACAATCGCCGGGGCGGTCAGCGATGCCATGACGATATAGGTGGCGGTCGTGGGCAGACCCATGCCGATAATCAAACTGGCCACAGCGGTAATCACCAGCATCAGAAAGATGTTACCGCCCGAAAGCGTATCGATGATCTGGGTGATCAGCTGGCCAAGGCCCAGTGCCACCACGCCCACGATAATGCCGGCCGCAGCGGTTGCCAGAGCCACTGAAACCATGTTGCGCGCACCGGAGGCCAGGGCCGAAAAAATGTCGGTTATGCTTTTTTTAAATGCCGGTCCCAGCGGTTCTTTGTTCAAATAGGCCTTTACCGGATTCTGCAAGAACATCACGATGGCCATCACCCAGATGGCATTGAAGGCCGCCAGCTCCGGAGAGTGGCGCACAACGATTAATTCATAGAGCAGAAAACACAGCGGAATAAGAAAGTGAGCGCCGCTTAATAGCGTTTTCCAAAAAGGCGGCAATTCGTCCCGCGTCATACCCCGGAGCCCCAGTTTGGAGGCTTCGATGTGGGTAATAAAAAACAAGGCCGCATACGATGCAAAAGCCGGAATGGCAGCGGCCTTAATCACGTCAATATAAGCAACATTGACGTATTCGGCGATGATAAAGGCCGCTGCGCCCATGATCGGCGGCGCCAGCTGGCCGTCGGTGCTGGCCGCCACCTCGACGGCAGCGGCTTTGGTGCCCGGGTAACCGACTTTTTTCATCAGCGGAATGGTAAACGTACCGGTAGTGACAATATTGGCGATACTGGAACCGGACACCAGTCCGGTCAGCCCGCTGCCCATGATGGCGGCCTTGGCCGGGCCGCCTTTGAACCCGCCCAGCAGCGCCAGCGCCAGCTTGATAAAATATTGACCCGCCCCGGCTTTGTCCAGCATGGCGCCAAACAGGACAAACAGAAACACAATGGTGGCCGAAACATCCAGCGGTATACCATAAATCCCTTCGGTCGACATGGTCATCTGTCCCATCAGACGATTCAATGAGGTGCCCTTGAAAGCAATCAAGTCGGGCATGTAGGGCCCAAGAAACGAGTAGAGAATAAATATGGTCGCAATTGCCGGAAGGGCCGGCCCGATAACGCGGCGGGTGGCTTCCAGCAGCAAAACAATCAATATAATGCCGATGACGATATCCCGGGTAATCGGGGCGCCGTAACGCAGGGTCAGGCCGGCATAATCGATGACGATGTATATTGCTGAAAAAGCGGCGACGATACCGATAATATAATCGAGGATGGGAATTCTGTTTTTGGCGGAAAAGTATTTCAGACTAAAGTGGGTCTTCTTGAACAGCGGATAATTTAAGAAGACAATCAGAAGGGCAAAGCCGAGGTGGATGGCGCGAATAAAGGTTGAATCGAGGATCAGCCAGCTGGCGATGGACAGCTGAAAAAAACTCCAGCAAACCGCAACAGTGGGAATCACATATTTTTGCCAACCTCTGGGTTTTCTTCCAATGCCTTCTTCTTCTTCGGCCATCCGCCTTGCGATATCAATGCCCTCGTCCCTTTCTTCGATTTCGTGGTTACTCATAATAATCACCCAATCTTTGATGAACGTTTGACGGCAAAAGACCCGCTATTCGGATCGGTATCACGATTTCCAGACACGCAGACTCAAGTGACGATTTAGACTCGGATACAACTCAACACAGCGGCAAAACAGAAAAGACGCGCCCGATAAGCGCGATAAAATCATTTAACTGATGAGTGTACGGTTTGGAGGCGGCGGTTGACCACCGCCGCCTCCGCAGGTAGGTCAAGCAAAATATTATGGATTATTGATTACATTAATCCGGCTTCTTTGTAATATTTTTCGGCACCCGGATGCAGCGGTGCGGAAAGACCCTCCAGCATGTTTTGCTTGGTCAGAACGGCATAAGCCGGATGAAGCTTTTTGAAATCCTCAAAATTATCGAATACTTCCTTTGTAATGGCGTACACCACATTTTCCGGCACTTTGGCGGAAGTGACAAACGTTGCCTTTACGCCAAAGGTTTCGATATCACTGTCATTCTCGGCGCCCGGATAAAGGCTGACCGGAATGGTGGCTTTGGCATAGAATGGATTGTCGGCAATCAGCTTGTCGATCCCGGGACCGGTAACCGGTACAAAACGAACCTTGCGCGCACCGGCCGTAGCCTCTTTGATGGCCCCGCTGGGAGCACCAACAGTGTAAAAGAAGGCATCGATGCGACCATCCTGCAGCAGTCCGGGCGCTTCGGCGGCTTTAACACTTTCGGCTGTGAGATCGGTCTCATAATTAATGCCTACAGCGTTGAGGGCATCAATCGAATTCTGGCGTTGACCCGAGCCGGGGTTGCCGATGTTGACGCGTTTGCCCTTAAGGTCCTCAATGGTCTCGATACCGGCGTCAACTGCTGCCACCAGGTTAATGGCTTCCGGATGGATGCTGAAGACCGCCCGCAGATCTTCCTGTTTGCCTTTGTCTTTCCATTCTGCCAATCCGTTGATCGCCTGATACTGCCGGTCGGACTGGACCACGCCGAACTCCAGATCACCGGACATGACGGCATTGACATTAAACACCGAGCCACCGGTGGATTCGACGGTCGCACGGATGCCGTACTCATCTTTTTTCTTGTTGACAATTTTGGCAATCGCGCCACCGGTCGGATAATAAACACCGGTGATACCGCCGGTGCCGATGGTCACAAAGGTCGTCTTCGGCGTTTCTGGGGCAGCTGCGGCTTTTTCTTCGGTTTTGGCTTCCTCTTCAGGTGCACATCCCATAACAAAAGCAACACCGAAAACCACAGCAAAACATAAAATAAATACCTTTTTCATCTGTACCTCCTTATGGTTTAACCGTTAATGTTTGCAATAAGAACTATTTCGACGAGCTGCGTATGACAGGGCATTGATCAATCACTTCATAATATAAAGCGGCTCAATGCAGAATTCAATATTGGCATACCCGACGAAGACCTAACAAATCCAAATTGCGAATGCAAGAGGTTTGTAACAAATTGATTTTCAATGGGTTAAAGGTATGACTCGTTGCGACCACCCCTCAAATGGGGAAGCATTTCAGGCCGCAGCCAATACTACTATAATTTATCATAATTACAGATGGATATAGAATTTTATCGGGCGGGGATATACCCCGCCCCTACTTTTGATTTCTGCTTGCCCGGCGAAGCTCGCCCGAGCAAAGACGGGTCATCTGTTCTCTGTTTTCTGTTTTCTAACTTGATCATCCAGCCGGTCATAATAATTGGCTTCTTCTTCTCTTCCCCGCTTGCGGCAACCGCCGGCATAAACAGCACATTTTTCCGTTAAAGTTGCAAGGGCAGCCCGCTTTTGCGGCGGTTTCAAATAGTTGCCCTCTAGTAATTTCGTTAAGGACCGAATGCGATATCTATCCAATCCCGGTGCTCTGGAAAGCTGGTCTGCATGTCCGCCCCGTTTGATGATCAACGGTGTTTCGATCAGATGTACCGGATAGCGGCAGCTGATGCGCAGCCACAGATCGTAGTCTTCGCAGGCGGGCAGGTCTTCGTCGAAGGCCCCCACGGTGTCGAAAAGTCTTTTTTTAATCATAACCGCCGATGGGCTCACCAGACACAGTGCCAGTGAACGCTCAAATATCATGCCTGAAAATTTTAGATGTCGCTTTTTGGGATTGACCCGCACGCCGTTTCGCTCCCAGCGTTCCTCGGTCTGGCAGATGACGGCATCCGGATTTTCAGCAAAAAAATTCACCTGGACGGACAGTTTTTGGGGCAGCCAGAGATCATCTGAATCCAGAAAGGCAATCAAACGGCCTGCGGCTGCAGCAATCCCACGATTTCTGGCTGCGCTGACACCTCGGTTGGCCTGGCCGATAATCGTAATTTTATCTCCGTATGCCTCCAGAATTTCAGGTGTGCGATCATCCGATCCGTCGTCGACCACAATCAGCTCATAATCGCTGAAATCCTGAGCGAGTACCGATTCAATGGCTTCCGCTACGATCCAGCCCCGATTGTAGGTGGGGATGATGACGCTCACCAGCGGTTTATTTGAACGTTGTGCCATATTCAACAACCATCATTAATTTTAATGAGCGCCCGGCCTCCAGGTTTCAAGTGTCAGGCCTCGGTAGCCAATGCAAAGTCTTTGCTACTCAATAGCAGTAATAGTCGCATGTTTTCGTCCGGACGGTCATGTTTTTTTCTGAAAGGCGATATGGCAATGATTGACCTGAAGGCACCACCGTGCCCCGATATTTGGGATGATGGGCAACAACGGTTTCGGCTAAACCGATGGCGGGGGTCGAATCCCGAATATCGGGGCACCGGCACTTTATAAATCATAGCGCCTTTCAGAAAATGACATGACCGGCACTCATTTTTCAGATTAACTATATGGCGACATCTTAAATCATTCGCTTAACTTCAGCGAGCTTTTTTTCCAGCCGCTTTTTAGAAACCGGAAAGGCGGTTTTCAGCTCCTGGGCAAAAACAGATACTTTGTATTCTTCGGTCATCCAAAAAAGATCTTCCAGCGCCTTTCTTTTTTCAGCCGTGGTATTGCCCGCAAGGGATTGCAGCAATTTATCCAGGCGATCGGCAACGGCCTTGACTCGCTTATCTTTGGTCTGATCTTTCTCAAAATCCAGCAGGGCACGCCGGGCCCTGATCTGCATGGCATGAATGTAGCGCTCGATGTGTGCCAGCCGCTCGACGTCGTAAAGGTGGATAAATGAATCCGGGACCAGACGATCGAGGGATGATAACAAGTCTTCACAAAAATGGTGTACAGCCGTATTTGCCAAATGGGCCCGTTTTAACGCATCAAGTTCTTTACGCAAACTGTGATAGGCCTTCAGAACCGTCAGGCAGGATGCGAGCAGTTTCTGACCGTATGAAATGAGGATCGGAGAAACGCTTTCAGCATGCGCGTCGAAGGCATTTTGGCTCCTGATATTTTTGCAAAACAGATCCGATACAACCCGATCCATCAGGTGCTCACCGATGCGGAGGGACCCTCCGAAATAATCGGCCGCTGCTTTAACCTGCCCGGGCAATTTTAACCCTTTTTTCAGGATTTTCAAATCCTTTGCAAAACGAATTTTGAACAGACCGGCAACACCTTGTCGATGGACAGCAAGCGCTTTATCCTGCTGTAAAAACAATGTCAGGCGCACCGATTGAACGGGATCGTCACCGGCTTCCAGGGCCGGGTATGCCACCCATTTTGGCTGTGACTCCGGGGGGCTGCTGATAAACTCTGGCAGTTCACCGAAATCCCAGCAAGTGATACCGGTCTTCTGCCATTTTTGGCGGTAGGCTTCAAAGGCATCGGCTGGAATGGCTTCCTTTGTCGCTTGTCGCAGAATGCCGGTGTCCCTGTCTGAACGCAGCACCCGGCCGTCGGGTGCGATCATCGAAATTCGCATTTTAAGATGATCCGGCAGCGATGCGATCGGCCAGGCGGTAGCGGGAATATCAACACCAAAACGCTGCAAAATAAATTCCCCCAGTGCCGAACGCAACGCCTGCTTGCTCCGGGGAAGCTCCCGATGGATTATCTCAACGGTCTCGTTTACCGGGACCAGCTTTTTGCGATAGACTTTGGGAAGCCCTTTGATAAGGGTTTCAATTTTTTCTTTGATCAGCCCCGGTACCAGCCAGTCAAAAATTTCCTCTGAAACGGAAGCTGCCAGGGAAACCGGCACCTGAATGGTGACACCATCATCATCTTCGCCCGGCTGAAAGTGATAGCGATAGTTAAACCGCTGTCCTTTAATTTTCGTGCTCAACGGATAACGCGCCAGTTCGCCGGCATCCGGATCATAATTCATCAGATCCTGTTTTTTCAGGCGCAAAAATTGATCCCCGCCCTTTTTTTTGATCATTTTTGAAAGCAATTGCACGCTGTAGACGCCCGGCAGTTTTGCGCTGTAAAAATCAAAAAGCGCCTGTTCGCTGATCAGCAGATCACGCCGCCGCAGCCGATCTTCCAGTCTCTGGATATCATCAATCAGGCGCTGATTGTGTTTCATAAAGGCCACAGGCCTTTTAAGATCCCCCTTTACAATGGCAGAGCGGATAAAAATTTCAGTAGCTTCAGCCGGGTTTACCGGACCGTAAGGCACCGGTCGTTGAGCAATAATCAAACCGAACAGACTAACCTGTTCGTCCGCCATGACCGCACTCTGGCTTTTTTGCCAGCGGGGATTCAGATAGGTCTGCCGGCACAGGTCCCCGCCCAGCTCTTCAAGCCAGTGACTTTCAATATCGGCCACCGTCCGCGCAAACAGCCGGGAGGTTTCAACCATTTCGGCGGCCACGACCCAGCGGCCGGCCCGGTCAAACAACCCCGATCCCGGAAAAACCATGACCTCCCGGTTCTGGGTGGCCCGGAAAACATTTTTCTCCTTTTTCTCGGCGATGTTTGACAGGTAACCGCTGAGAATCGACTGGTGGATGGCTTGGTATAACGCCTGTTCGCGATCCAGGTTCAGGTTCTGGGCGGGTGCCTCAACGATTCGCGCTCGCTTGGCAATGCCGAATTCTTCCAGAATGGTGCGAATCTGATAATGAATATCGCGCCATTCGCGCATGCGGTTGTAAGACAAAAAGTTCTGCCGGCAAAAGTGTTTGAGCGCATTGGCGCCTTTGCGGGTTTGCCAGACGTGGTTGTACCGATTCCAGATATTCAACAGGGTGGTAAAATCAGATATGGGATCATCAAACTGGGCATGCGCCTGATCGGCTTCGGCCGTTTTTTCAAGGGGCCGTTCCCGCGGGTCCTGGATGCTCAACGCCGCGGCAAGCACCGCGATTTGATCGATGCACCCCCGGTCTTTAGCCTCGAGCAGCATGCGCGCAAGTCTGGGATCCAGCGGAATCCGCGCCATCAGCCGCCCCTTCTCTGTAAGTTCGACTGCACGGGCCGATACGCCCTTGATTGCTTTTGGTTCTGACCGCTCATCTTTGGACTGACGCCGATACCGAATCGCCCCCAGCTCATACAGCAAATCATACCCATCTTTGATGCTCTTTAAATCCGGCCGGTCAATAAAAGGAAAATCATCGATGTCTCCAAGGCGCAAAGCCATCATCCGTAAGATAACTTCCGCCAGATTGGCTCGCAGAATTTCCGGACGGGTATACAGGGGGCGGCTGCGGTAATCCGTTTCGGCAAACAGGCGCACGCAAATGCCATTCTGCACCCGGCCGCAGCGCCCTTTGCGCTGGTCGGCACTGCTCCTGGAAATCGGCGCCACCGGAAGGGAGGTCGTTCGTGTTCGCGGCGAATAACTGGAGATGCGTGCCAGCCCGGAATCCACCACATATTTGATTCCCGGAATGGTGACCGATGTTTCGGCCACATTGGTGGCCACGATAATCTTGCGTTCGGGCGAGTGAGCAAAAACACGAGCCTGCTCGGCGGCCGTCAGCCGCGCATACAGGGGAAGGATCCGCGAATTTTTAGATTTTGCCCCTTCTATCAGCTCACAGGTTTCCCTGATATCCTGTTCGGTGGGCATAAACACCAGGATATCGCCCCGGCTACTTTGGGTTACCAGCTGTCTGACCGCCTTTGCGGCCCGTTCTACATGGGTCAACTCGTTTTTATCGGCTTTTTTTGATTCCGGCTTCTCGTAGCGCACCTCCACCGGGTACATGCGGCCCGACACTTCGATGACCGGGGCATCCCCGAAGGCTTTGGAAAATTTTTCCGTATCAATGGTGGCCGAGGTGATGATCAGCTTAAGATCATCCCGGCGAACGAGCAGTGTTTGTAAAATGCCCAGGATAAAATCAATATTCAGGCTGCGCTCATGGGCTTCATCGACAATTATCGTATCATAGGCGTTCAGATACCGGTCGGTCTGCGTTTCAGCCAGCAGGATGCCGTCGGTCATAATTTTGACATACGCCTTTTTCGATGTGCGATCCTTGAAGCGAATCTTGTAGCCGACGGCATCACCCAGATCCTGGCCGAATTCCTCGGCAATCCGGCGTGCGACCGTCATGGCGGCAATTCGGCGCGGCTGCGTATGCCCGATGACGCCGGCGATGCCCCGCCCGGCCGACAGACAATATTTGGGCAATTGCGTGGTTTTGCCGGAGCCGGTTTCGCCGGATACGATAACGACCGGATGCTGTTTAATCGCCTTAATGATATCCGACTTTTTGGCCGTAATCGGCAGGGAATCAACATCACTGATTGACGGCACATTCTTTTGGCGCCCAATTCGCCTGCGCCGGGATGTCCGCAATCGGCGTTCGAGTCGTTCCAGCCGACCACGCAACCTGTCTGCGGGCAGTTTCTTAACCTTTGTGGCGGTCAGGCGTTCGAGTTCCCGGCTGGCGGCCCAGCGGTCAATGCTCATCGCTTCTGCTAAAAACGACTTGATGTGCCTTATTTTCTTATCAAAATGCTTCAATTGAACTGCCAGTAGAATTCGGTTTGAACATAATTCAGTCATCGAAAAAAGGTTGTCAAAAACAACCATTATGCCACTAATTATCACAAATTATTAATAAAAATAAATACAAATGTAAAAGGCTGTTTTTAGTTACGAAAATAAAATTTTGAGTCCGACAGGGGGACCGACCGTGAATTCGACGGTGAGGGGTGGGCTGAACCGAAATGCAGACATTCCGTTGAGATATGATAGCGGTTTGTCACTTGAATTATGTTTGACATTTTTGATACGAATGTAGAAACTGCCGTTTTCAAGCAATTTTGTACAAGAAATTTTGCTAAATTCAAATAAACTTACACAGAGAAAAGTTAATCTCAATTTAATGGATTATGGACTATAAAATGAAACTTAGCATTATTGTACCGTGCTTTAATGAAGTGAACACATTGAAAACTATAGTCGATAAAATAAGAAATATGCCGTATCCAGATAAAGAAATCATAATTGTTGATGACGGCTCTACCGATGGTTCACGTGAAATTTTAAAAAACGAGGTGGCGGATTTAGTCGCAAAGGTTATTTATCATGACCGCAATCAGGGAAAAGGTTCTGCCTTAAGAACGGGTATCGCAGCCGCTAACGGTGATATCGTGGTTATTCAAGATGCAGATTTAGAATATGACCCAGATTATATTCCAACACTGGTGAAGCCGATTCTGGATGGTAAAGCTGATGTGGTTTTCGGTTCAAGATTTTTGGGAGGAAGCCCGCACAGGGTAGTCTATTATTGGCATATGGTGGGAAATAAATTGCTCACCACCTTATCCAATATGCTCACAAATATAAATTTAACGGACATTGAAACGTGTTACAAGGCTTTTAAAAGAGAGATCATCCAATCGATAGAGATCGAGGAAAACAGATTTGGATTTGAACCTGAGATAACAGCTAAAATCGCGAAGCTAAAATGCAGAGTGTATGAAGTCGGTATACCCTATTACGGCAGGACATATGAAGAAGGAAAAAAAATAGGATGGAAAGATGGTTTCTCTGCAATTAGATGCATTATAAAATATAACCTGTTTAAATGAGGGTGTTTTTCTCAAATCGTTTGCGGAATGAATCATCAACGACTTCATCGCGCAAACTCATGATCAAGGGAGCGTAGCGAAAGAACAGAAATAGACGGAGCACGATTCAATCCAAGCTGAGGATATCACGATATATCCGAAAGCAAAAATTGTTATTCATTATGTTGATCACAGAAAGAAGTTACATTTGATTTGCAGCGTTCCATAAAGGAGATCCGCACCATGAAAAGCTACCGCAAAGAGCTCTGGTTTGAGGTGCCCACCCGCAGGGCTTTCATTAACATCACCCCGCAGGTGGAGCAGTGCTTAAAGGAGAGCGGAATACAGCAAGGTCTTGTACTGGTAAACGCGATGCATATTACGGCCTCGGTTTTCATTAATGACGATGAATCCGGGCTGCATCATGATTATGACGTCTGGCTGGAAAAGCTGGCCCCGCATGCACCCGTATCGCAATACCGCCACAACGTCGGCGAGGACAACGCGGATGCCCACATGAAGCGCCAGATCATGGGACGTGAGGTGGTGGTGGCCATCACTGACGGAAAACTGGATTTTGGAACCTGGGAGCGCATTTTTTACGGTGAATTTGACGGCCGGCGGCGCAAACGCGCACTGGTTAAAATCATCGGCGAATGAATACGCCTTGGCAACCACGGGTGTTGCTGCACGATGTTGTAATATAGCCACTGCTGATTTCATCCCCCTTTTACGGATATTCTAACGTTAATCCAACAGGTTATACGTTTATAGTCATTTTAAAAATTTAGCTAACATTCATATTTTAATTGACATTCAGACAGATTTTCCGTTATGACCCAGAAGCAGAAACGGAAAGTTGTGCAGAGGTGTGACGATTTGATAGTACAGAACAACTTTCGTTTTTTCGGCGAGATCCGATCGGAGCCAACGATCACCCGCACAGCCGAATTTATCCTGCACGATTCCGACCGAACATAAAAAGGCAGCAACATTAGGTGCCCACATGCTGGAGATACAACGCGTCGAAAAAAGCTTCGGCGGTCTGACGGCCGTCAACGATTGCTCTTTTACCGTAAAAGAGGGCACGATCACCGGTTTGATCGGGCCCAACGGGGCCGGCAAAACCACGCTCTTTAATATCATTACCGGGCACTATAAGCCCGATCGCGGCAAAATCTTTTTCCAGGGCGATGCCATCCAGGGTCTGGCGCCTCACCAGATCTTCAAGAAAAAAGTCTATCGAACCTTTCAGATCACGCGTGAATTTGCCCAGATGACGGTTCTTGAGAATTTGATGATCATGCCGGAACATCAGGTCGGAGAGCACATCTGGAACACCTGGTTTCGACCGTCAGCGATCCGCCATCAGGAAGAGGAGCTGCGCGATAAGGCGCTGGAGGTGCTCGAATTTGTCGAGCTGATCAAACTTAAAAACGAATATGCCGGTTCGCTGTCCGGCGGCCAGAAAAAACTGCTGGAGATTGCGCGCAGCATGATGGCCGATCCCAAGTTGGTGCTTTTGGACGAGCCGGGTGCCGGCGTGAATCCAACCCTGATGCAAAAGCTGATTGCCAATATCAGAACCCTGCGCGATGAGAAAGGGATCACCTTTTTTCTGATCGAACATGACATGGATCTGGTGATGAACCTCTGTGAGCCGGTCATCGTCATGAGTGAAGGCACCAAACTGTGCGAAGGAACTGCAGAAGAAGTCCAACAAGACGAATGCGTTCTGGAAGCCTATTTAGGCGGGCAATATCGATGAACATTTTAAAAGCCGAAAACATTACTGCAGGCTACACGCGGGAAG
>JASFNW010000146.1:0-13071 GCA_050116835.1 Desulfobacterales bacterium | reverse complement strand
CGGAATCGACGATATTAAACTGAATGTGATGGCCGTTGAAATTAAAGTAGGTTCGGATCAGCTGACACAGTTTTTCAACGCCGTCTTCATCTTTGAGGACTGCGGGCAAAAATCTTTGATTCAGAAGCGTACCGCCGGATTTAACCTGATCCATCTTGGCCAATGATTTAATTACCGCGGTCGGTCCATTGCGATCGGCACCGTGCGACGGAGAAGTCCCATCTGAAATCGGCATCCCGGCAAATCGGCCGTTGGCGGATGCGCCCAACATTTTGCCGAAATAAACGTGGCAGGTCGTCGACAGCATGTTCAAATGATAGGTCGTGCCTTTGGTGTTGGGCTTGCCGTCAATGGCGGCAAAAAGGTCGGCGTACACCCGCCGCATGAGTCCGTCTGCTGTATCGTCATCATTTCCGAAAAAAGGTGTTTTATTTAGAAGTCGCAGGCGCAGGGCCTCCTTGCCAGAAAAATTACCCTGAAACGCGTCCAGTAAATCATCCATGAGGACGGTTTTGGCTTCGAACACGTGTTTTTTAATGGCCGAGAGACTATCGGTAACCGTGCCGATGCCGCAGCATTGAATGTAATTGGTATTGTATCGCGGTCCACCATTGTAATAATCTTTTCCGCTGGCGATACAGTCGGCAATCACCACCGACAGAAACGGCGCTGGCGCATATTTAGCATACATTCGTTCGATATAATTATTGACCTTTATTTTGAGGCCAACGATGTAATGCAGTTGCCTGACAAAGGCGTCATACAGGTCGTCAAAATGTGTAAATGCCTTTGGATCGCCGGTTTGCAGTCCGACCGTTTGGCCGCTTAACGGATCGGTTCCATCGTTTAACGCCAGTTCCAGGATTTTCGGTACATTTAAATAGCCGGTTAGGATATAGGCCTCTTTGCCAAAAGCACCGGTTTCAATGCACCCGCTGCATCCGCCTTCTCGGGCATCCTCCAGGGTTTTGCCGGTCCGCATTTGCTCCATAATGACTTCATCAGCGTTGAACACCGAAGGATAGCCATAGCCTTTTCGAATCACCCGGATTGCTGCCTTTAAAAACCGATTGGGCGTCTTATGGCTGATTTGGACATTGCTGCCGGGCTGCAGCAAATGCAGCTCATCGACTGCTTCCAGCATGATATATGAGACGTCATTGACACCATCAGAACCATCCGCTTTCAGACCGCCGATATTGATGTTCGTAAAATCATTGTAGGTGCCGCTTTCCAACGCCGTGACCCCTACTTTGGGCGGTGCCGGGTGGTTGTTAAATTTGATCCAGAGGCACTCGATAAGCTCTTTGGCACGCTCACGGTCCAAAACATTGGCCGCCAGATCCTTTTCATAAAACGGGTACAGGTGCTGGTCCAGATGTCCGGGGCTCATGGCATCCCAGCCGTTTAGTTCGGTAATGGTCCCCAGGTGAACGAACCAGTACATCTGAAGGGCTTCCCAAAAATCGCGCGGCGCACGGGCCGGCACCCGGCGGCAGATGTCGGCGATGCGTTCGAGTTCTTCTTTTCGATCGGGATCACTTTCTATGGCCGCCATATTCAGGGCCAGATCCGCATGCCGCTCTGCAAAAACGATCGTAGCATCGCAGGCGATCTCCATGGCTTTTAGTTCTTCAGCTTTATCGGCTGCATCCGGATCATTTAAATAATCGAGACGGTTAAGACCTTTGGCAATGTCCGCCTTGAAATCCAGCATGCCTTTGCGATAGATAACGCCATCCAGGGTCGTGTGTCCCGGGGCGCGCTGTTCCATGAACTCGGTAAACAACCCGGCGTTGTAAGCCCGCTTCCACCTGTCCGGCACCCGGTCAAACACCCGCTCCCGCATGCTGCGTCCACGCCAATAGGGAATCACCGTTTCAGCATAGATTTGCAGGGCTTCAGCATCGACTGTATAGCGGGTCATATCCCTGGAGTTCAGAATCTGGAGATCCTCCAGCGAGTGGCAGGTCAGTTCCGGAAAAGTGGACACCGCCTTGGGATAAGGTCCGCGCTCACCGACGATGAGTTCATCGTCCCCGATGAAAATCATCTTTTTCTCACACAAATTTTTAAAATTCAGTGCCCGCAGAACCGGCACCGAAAATTTTCCCTCATTTTCCTGATAAAATTCGGTGACCAGCAGGGCGCGCTCTGCTGAAACACAGGGCTGGGTGTTAAAGCTTTGCTCCCGCAGGCAAGAAATTCGGTTATTCATAGCCTCCTATCCTCCGATTTTAACCGGCAACCCGGATTGTTCGAGCCAACCGGCAATCCGGTTTAAATATTCGTCACTGGGGCGTTGTATATCCGATGACATGCATGTCATGCCAAGGCGGCCGTATTTTCCCCGGGCTGAATTGTGAAAAGGCAGAATCGATATGAGCTCAATTCCGGGCAGGCCGGCGATAAAATCGGCTGTTCGATAAATATTGTCGGCATCCGTGTTGATGCCGGGAATAATCGGAATGCGCACCTGAATACGCGCTCTATTCTCAGATAGCAGTTTCAAATTATCGAGAATCAGCTGATTGGACACCCCTGTGAAATCCCGGTGTTTGGTTGCATCCATGATTTTCAGGTCGTATAAAAATAAATTTGCTTTTTGGGCCACCTGCAGCAGAAGCTTCGCATCCGCATACCCGGTTGTATCGACGGTACGATGAAGCTCCAAATCGCTGCACGCATCAAGCAGTTCGATTAAAAATTCAGGTTGCATCAAGGGTTCGCCGCCGGACAGGGTAACCCCGCCACCCGATTGATCGTAAAAGGCGATATCTGTTTCAATTTGACGAATCACTTCGGCGACCGCCACCTTGTGTCCAACAAATTCAACGGCTCCCGAGGGGCAATGCTCGGCACAGGTTTGACACAAATTGCATTTGGCGGAATCCCTGGTAATTCCATCTGCGGTCGGGGTCAGCACTTTCTGGGGACAAATCTGGATGCACTCGCCGCAGCCTATGCAGCGCTCCTGCCGGTAGATTCGTTGGATCGCTACAGATATGCCTTCTGGATTGTGACACCAGCGGCACGCCAGCGGGCAACCTTTAAAGAACACCGTCGTGCGAATGCCCGGTCCGTCGTGGACGGCATATTTTTTTATATCAAAAATGACGCCTTCGGCCATCATCCAAATCCTGCTTGAATAAAATGATTAAGTTTAAAAATTATGTCCCGCGATTAAAAAAGTCAATGATAAGCGAACTTTGTTTAAGGTCCGCAATGAATTTGACGGCCATGTGAAATCCCTGATTCGTTCAGCACGGCGTGACGGTGCGTTGACGTAACGAAACCGAAATGTTACGTTTCTTCTGATGCAGATTGCAGGTTGAAGCAGATACAAAATTGTTTTAATGGGTTTACTCAAAGAATCTCACTGCCAACATAAGGAGCCATCCAGATGATCAAGGTTCATATTAAAAGGAAGGTGCCGCCCGAAAAAATGGAAGATCTGCGGGCCCTGATCAATCAACTGCGGTCGATGACCATGGGCCAGCCCGGATATATCGCCGGAGAAACCCTGCAACGCGTGGATCAACCCCATGAAAGCCTGGTCGTATCGAAATGGCAATCCATCGACTACTGGCAGCAATGGATGGACAGCAAAACACGCGCAGAGATCCAGGCTCAAATTGATCAGCTCCTGGGGGAAGAGACCCGGTACGAGATCTACGAATTCGACTAAAACGGGGTTATAAACCCGTTTAATTCAATAAATCTTTTCTGAATTAGCTATGAGATATCGGTCTTCTTCAATTTTTCAACCACCAGCCTAAAAGAAACATAAATATATTAAATGCGGAATGAATTATCAGCAGCGGCATCGTGCACTGTCTGAATGCATTCGGGGACGTTGCGAGAGAACAGCAAATAGCGCCCAGCGGCCTGTCGGCAGCATGATTAATTTATATCTAATCTATTATTTTAATTACGTCTTCTGTTCTTTCGGTACGCCCCCTTATGCGTGAGTTTGCACGATGCAGTCGCTGATGATTCATGCAGCGACCGAATTAAAAAACTCTCTGGTTCCTCATTAAACCACACGGATGAAAGGACGATCAGCGGCGACGACTTCACCTACCCTGACGGCCGTTTCGATACCCTCTTTTTTCAAGCCGACGACCAGATCATCGGTCTGGGCCTCGGAAACCGCAAGTAAAAGCCCGCCGGAAGTCTGGGGATCGAATAATAGGTCCTCTTCAGCGCCGGATCGCTGTGTTATCATCTCCCAGGCACCCTTCGTCAGCTTGCGATTGGCCTTGTTGCTGCCGGTCGTTTCCCCTTTCTTATACATCTGTAATGCATTGGGGTAAAAAGGAAGGTTATCATAAATCAGTTCGATTTGAACATCATTGCCCCGTGCCAGTTCAAGCGTATGGCCCAGAATACCAAACCCGGTCACATCGGTGCAGGCATGGATATCAAACTGGAGGGCCGCTTCGATGGCTTTGCGGTTAAGGGCCGCTACCTGGGGCAAAATGGATTCCAGTTCGGCATAAGGAAGTTTTCCCGAACGGTTGGCGTTAAACAGTACCCCAGTACCCAGGGGTTTGGTCAGGATCAGGGCATCCCCCACCCGGGCGCCGCAATTGGTCAGGACACGATTCGGATGGACGCTGCCGGTGACGGCCAAGCCATATTTGGGCTCGTTATCATCAACTGAATGCCCGCCGGCCATCGATGCGCCCGCCTCCAGGACTTTGTCACTGCCGCCCCTTAAAATTTCCTTTAAAAATGCCAAATCCAGCTTTTTGGAGGGAAACATCACCAGATTCAAGGCGGTCAACGGTTGCCCGCCCATGGCGTAAACGTCAGACAGTGAATTGGCAGCGGCAATCTGACCGAACCAGTAAGGATCATCCACCGGTGGGGTGATATAGTCTACCGTGCTGATCAGGGCGATCTCAGGCGAAACCCGATATACGGCGGCATCGTCACTGGTATCAAAACCCACCAGCAAATTGGGATCATTTGAGATATCCAGCCCCTCGAGCGCTTCCGACAGCTCCGTCGGACCGATTTTAGCCGCTCACCCGCAAGTGCGCGAAAGGCCCATGAGGGTCTTTTTCTTCCTGAAAAACATAAATCTCCTCTGGCTAAACAGGCTAATGGAGCGTTAACATGCAGATTTTAGATGTTAAAGCCATGCGCTCAAAACTTCAAATATATAATAACGATGAATTACTGATTTTCCATAGTAAAAATCGATACGGTTCCCCTGGCGGCCTGGCGTAAAAATCGAATACCAAACCCTGCGGATTGATCCACCGGGCGGCGACACCCATGAATGGATATGTGAATTCCAACGGCTGGCGGGAGATTCTTTTTGTTACAGCAAATCCTCAATCCAATCCAGGCCCAGTTCGAGCAATTTGCCGCGGTGCGGCCGGCCGGTGTCCGGGTCACAGCCGATCATGTCATAATACAACCGAACGGCCCGGTAAAAATCCGATTCTTTAAAAATTTGCCGGCCGGCATCGGGGCCGTCCGGTTTGGGATCAAATAATCGTTGGGGGAGAAGATCGTTCTTAGGAGAAAATCCTTCGCGGCTATTGAATGCCCGTGCAACTTGCGTACCCCGTTCGCCGGCGCGCATTAATTCAAAAAGGCTGGCATCCCAACCGGTAACGGCGTTAACGCAATCGACCATGGTATTGATCGGCATCACACCTCTGGGCGCATAACCGAAAACACATAGGCCTAAAGCATCCAGCGTGCGCCAGAAATTTTCGAGAATTTTGTATTGGCGCACCTTGGCAGCGTTGATATCGGTAGCCGGCAAGGCCGTATAGAGGCCAAGCGGTCGAACAGATTTTAGCGGAAAGGATTCCGGATTGACAAAAGCGGTGTCGTGAGCGGCGGTCATGTGATCGGCGCCATAAGGGCTTACCGCAAAACCCATACCCACTCCCACCTTAATTCGCGGATCGTGCATGGAGATCTCCTGCCCTTTAACAGCCAGATGACCGGGAGCATCTTTAAATCTCCATTTTTCAGCCAGCCGGGCGGAGCCTTCCGCCAGAACATCGCCAAAGCCTTCGCGCCTGGCAATCAGCTCCAGCAGCTCGATCATTAAATCGGCATCCCCGAAACGCAACTCCCGTCCGTCGGTATCTGCGGTGGTGATGATTCCCGCCTCGAAGCATTCACAGGCAAACGCAATTGTCATGCCGGCTGAAATCGTATCCATACAATAGCGATTGCAAATTTCATTGCCTTTAGCAACGGCTTTCAAATTGGCGATATTGAGATTGCTGCCCAGCGCCGCAACGGTCTCATACTCGGGGCCTCCGTAACGTGAATCGACGCCGTATTGGGGGTCATCCAGCGCAATTCCTCTTTTGCAGCGGATCGGGCAGGCGTAACAGCCTTTTCTTTTCTGCAAAAGCACCTCATTGTATGTATCTCCACCGATGGCAGCCGCCTCGGCAAAGCTACTGCGCCGGAAATTATTGACCGGCAGCGCTCCGGCGGCCGATAAAATTTCTGGAAAAGCCGTCGTGCCATAGACAAACAGCTGTTCGCCAATCGGATTATCTTTAAAGGTTCGGGCATACTGCTGCGCCGTATCCCGTAGAAGGTCCGGTGCGTGGTATGGCAGTTTTGCGGAGCCCAGGGCGGCTATCGCCCGCAGGTTCTTTGAGCCCATCAGCGCTCCAAATCCTCCGCGCCCATTGAAATGCCCCAGGTTATTGGTGATATTGGCAAAGCGCACCCGGTTCATGCCCGCCGGCCCGGTCTGTGCTACCCGAATTTTTGTACTGCCCAGTTCATGACGAATGGCATCTTCGACTCCCTTTGTCTCCAGGCCCGCAATCGCAGAGGCGTCTTTTAATTCCGCTTTTCCCTCGGTAACCCATAAATAGACCGGTGTTTCCGCCCGGCCACTGAACACCAAGGCATCAAAGCCGGCCATCTTCAGTTCGGGGCCGAAAAATCCGGCCGCTTCAGATTCGCCCGCTGTTCCCGTCAGGGGTGACTTGCCCACTGCTGCAAAACGGCAGGCAGCCGGCAATGGCGCACCGGTCATCACGCCGGTGGCAAGGACCAGAATGTTTTCAGCTGCAAATGGGTCGGTGGCGGCTGGCACCGCTTGCATTAAATAATGATATCCGATACCGCGCCCTCCCAAGTAAGATCGGTAAAAGGCCTCATCGTGCTCGTCAACTTCGATCTTTCGCGTCGTCAAATCAACACGCAGGATTTTTCCGGTATAGCCAAACGGCATTTCTGAGCCTCCTTTTTTATAATAATTCTTCTCAGAGCGAACATAAACGCTAAAGAAGGACTATAAGCGAATCGCGCCGTGATGTCAAAAGGCTTTGGCCACTGATAAAAGCGTTTGATGGCGGGTATGGCGGACAATAAGCTTGAAACTTACGCTTTCCGGAGATATGTTTATCTTGCATCTAAGGTGCACCCCGCACCCCTGACGATGCGTCAGAATTACGGATTACTTATGCAAATATCGCAACTGGGCTGTCACAAACGGCTATGCGCGCGCGTGGCGCTTTTGAGGAGATAACCGATGAGCAACGACACGGTTCTCGTTTTTAAGCCCTACCCTTTTGTTATGGGCCAAAAAATTTATATCGATGATGGTCCGCGCAAAGGCGATTGGGAGGTTTCAGGCGTCAGCGAGCGCAAGGTTAAACTGCGCTGCCCGGTCTCCGGAAAAGAGCTGGAGTGGAATCGATTCTGCTATTTTGCCGAGGAGCGTGAGGGGGAGCAATGGCCGCACGAAGTTTAAAGCCTATCTCCAAAATGAATATTCGGAGCACAACAGAATGAAACCGGAGCTGAAAGATTTGGAAGCAAAGTTAAAAGCGGTCGATGAAAAGATTGCGGAAATCAATCAGCGCATGCCGGCCCACTCCGTCAAACCGCCGATCATGTTGCAACTGTTCGAACTCGAGGACGAACGCGACGCGCTCGTAAAACAGATCGCCAAACTGAAAAAATAATCGGAATCAAGAGTGGAACACTGTGAGAAACATCCGGAGCGCGAAACCCGCTATGAGTGTCGCAAGCACCAAATTCACATGTGCCCGGACTGTTTGGATTGTCGGGATCCGGATATCTACTGCAAATTTCGCGAGTCTTGCACCATCTGGTTTTTGACCCGAAAAAATTTTGATGATGAACCGCATCCAAAAAACTGAGCTCTCACATCGCAGGAGATGAAAGGTGGAAGTCATAAATTACAGACCGATTGGCATCATTCACTCGCCATTTAAACACGTTGAAGGTACGCCCATTCAGGCCGTCGCTGCAAGCGGTCAAAAGGCGCAAATTGAAATGTTACCCGAATTTGTCGCCGGATTGCAGGACCTGGATGGTTTTTCTCATATTATGCTTTTCTATCATTGCCATCTGGCGCAACCTTACAAGCTGCTCGTAAAGCCTTTTTTAGATGATGCCGTGCACGGTTTGTTTGCCACTCGGGCACCCGCCCGTCCCAACCCGATTGGCTTCTCGATTGTGCGCTTGATCAGAATTGAAAACCAAACCCTGTATGTTGAAGATGTCGACATCGTCGACCGTACACCGCTACTCGATATTAAGCCCTGGGTACCGGGATTTGACAGTCGCAGCGCCGAGCGCACCGGCTGGCTGGAAAAAAAGGCGGTCAACCTGAGAAAAACAGTCGATGATGGTCGGTTTAGCAATCAATGAATGACTGCCATATATGGATGCGACCCCCGCCGAAAATTAGCAGGTGAGCGTCAGACGGTAAACGTATGTCCAACTGTATTCAGGACAACCTTACCTTTGAAGCGCTCGGATAAGGCCTGAATGGCATGAGTGCCCGTACAATGCCCCACAACAAACTTTTCTAGGTTAAATTGCTGCAGATGGTTCAAGATGGTTTCCAGCTTTTCGCCGGTTGTTTTGACCAGGTGCAGCCCACCCATAACAGCATAGATTCTATTGTCGCCAATCATTTGTTCAACATGACGAAGGGTGTTGATAATGCCCCGATGGCAGCATCCCAAAACGACGACCGGCCCTTTGGCAGATTTGATGACCAAGGCCTGATCATCGGCCAGCGTATCGGGAACCATGCGGCCGTCCTTTTCGACAAAAAATCCCTCGGCCACCGTTTCGAATGCGGACACCAGAGATATTTCACCGGTGGTCGATATATCAGGGGTAATTTCCAAAGCGGCCGTATTCTGGATTAATGCGACACCCTTTGTGACCAGCTCATCTTTGCTGACGGGAATCCCGACTTGACGGTATTGCCCTTTGCGCTTGATCATTTTAGGTGCAAAAACGTCGGGGTGGGCATACAGCGAAAACGAGATATTGCGCTCCAACAGATGCCTTAACCCACCGGTATGATCGTAATGGCCGTGACTGAGCACCACCGTATCAATGGTCGTCAGATCCTTGCCGAGGACGCGGGCATTGTTTTCCAAGGCCAGATACTGACCGGTGTCAAATAAAATGCGCTGCTTTCCGATTTCGATTAAAAAGGCCAGGCCGTGTTCTCCAATAAGCCGTTGACTGCCGCCGATGCCGACCGTATTTTCAACCAGGGTGGTAATCTTAAATTTCATCAGTCGTATCTTATCTCAAACAGATTCTGAAGCCTTAATCGACTTAGGCAAGAGGATGAGGTTATTTTCAGGGTCAATTTGCAAGTTTGCCTATCGCCAGCATCAGCAACTGGCTACCCTTTCATCAGGAGACCATTTCAAAACGGCTTTGGTGTCGATTTTGCGGACTTTTGTTAAAAGCGCTTAGCGAAGCGGAGCACAAAATCTTGAACTGTTTAAGGGCTTCGCCCGAGTTTTCAAGATTTAGCGAAGCGAGCTTAGCGCTTTTCAAAAGCCGCAAACCAGCACATAAGGGGTTTTGAAATGGTCTCCAATTTACTCTCAAGCGAGCTCGGCAAGCTTTTGAGCCACCTCAGCATAGGCCCGGGATACCGCTGTGTCGGCATGGACTTTCTGATAGCAAGCCCCTGAATCCCCGCAGGCAACGACATTGGGATCGAAGGGAATTTTTCCCAGAAAGCGGATGCCGGTTTGCCTGGCTGTTCTTTCGCCACCGCCGGATCCGAAGAGATCGATCATTTCTCCGCAATGGGGGCAATTCAGGCCGCTCATGTTCTCCACCAGACCGAAGATCTCCATTTTAACGGTTTTACAGAAATTAATCGATTTGCGAACATCGGCCAGAGCGATTTCCTGGGGTGTCGTGACGATCACGGCTCTGGCATCGGATACGATTTGCGCCACCGTCAACGGTTCATCTCCCGTCCCCGGTGGGCTGTCAATTACCAGAAAATCGAGCTCCCCCCATTCGACATCACCGATAAATTGCCGGATGGCCGAATATTTCATGGGACCGCGCCAGATAATGGCGTCGTCCTTGCTGGGAATAAAAGACTCGATCGACATGGCGCTTAAATTTTCCGAATATTTTATGGGGCTGAGTTTTTTATTCGACATCAGCTCGGGCATGCCATCCAGCCCCAGCATACGCGGAACATCCGGGCCATGCAAATCCACATCCATGACGCCGACCTTGTGTCCGGCGTCCGCAAGGGCCAGGGATAGATTAACGGCAGTACTGGTTTTGCCAACACCGCCTTTGCCGCTCATAACGATAATTTTGTGTTTTATTTTCTGCAATGCGGTTTTCACCGCCGCATCCTTTTGTTCTTCCATTTTTTTGGGATCCGGCGGCATGCTTTCTTTAATATCGACCATTTTCAATTTCTCCTATCTGAAATCGGTTTAAGGTGCTGCCTTTTCGTCTTTTAAAAAACGATGAAAATCATCCTTCTTACAGGCCGGGCAATGATTCGGTCTGCCTGTCCCCTTGGCTTCTTCCCAAACATGGCGACAGTTTTTACACCGGAATATTCGATTCTGATCAACGATCCGATAAGTGCCGCCGCCGACATTTATCGCCTTCCCGTTGATCAATGCATCAGCAACAACCTGCCGGGCGCGTTGGATGATGCGGCCAAAGGTGGCTCGTGAGACGCCCATGCGCTGACCGGCATCTTCATGTGACATGCCTTGCAGGTCTGACAGGCGGATGGCTTCGCGTTCATCAACTGTCAGATGCACCTCTTCCAGCTTCATCATGGGTATGCCCCGGGGTTTAAAGTAGCTGATTTCCGGATTATAAGCGACCATGCGGTCCTTGCGGGGTCTAACCATGGCAACAAGCTCCTTTATGAGAAATATCTCAAAAGCGCAAATTAATGACCCAACCTGACTCTGTCAACCCATAATTCGGTTCAAAAGGCAAGAATTGCAATGTTGAAAGCGCGGGCGAAAGCGATCGAAAGGGCTTGGGTGAGATGAGTCCTTTATGAATAACGCCCGGGATCAGCGATATCTTAATTAAAGCATATCTTCTGTAACGCCGTTATGCCTTGCTGTTGATCAACGTCACCTGATCGTTTAACGTCCAGAAATCATAAATCACGCCGAGGCCCACCAATCCACCGGTGAGCAGATATAGAATTCCGGTCAACCATTTTCCCATGTACATACGATGGATTCCAAAAATCCCCAGAAATGTTAATAAGATCCATGCCAGATTATAATCAACCCTGCCGGACTTAAATCGCAAATCAGCCTTGCGATCCATGGATGGAATCAGGAACAGGTCAATGATCCAACCGATGAACAGAATTCCGAGCGTTAAAAAATAAATGGTCCCCATTACCGGATAACCGTAGTAAAAACGATGAGAGCCGGTAAAACCAAAAAGCCATAAAATATAACCTATCGTCTTGCGATGAGTATCCGGATTCTTTTGCACGATGTCACTCCTTTCAATGCGTAAAACGTGATAAACGCGCAGCTGGATTATTTTGAAGCGCCCTTTCAGGTGATAGACATCGGGAAGCCATGAAAAAAGGCTTTATTTTCAAACTGCCCCACCCCTCAATTTATTCAGTTTCGGCAAGTCCGATTCGCGCAAACAACCAGGGCGCCCCCAGCGAGCACCACAACCCCATCAACGCATAGCGTAAGATTCGAAAAAATGTTGCCGGCGTTAGACCTGAAAAGGCGAACTTGAGTCCTGCCCACAAAGCAACAACAACGACCATGCCTGCAACAAACCGCAATAACCGAATTCGCTTGCTCCCATCGCAATGAAACCGGATCCAACGACGCTCCAGAATCATCCCGGGAGCAAATCCCAACAGGACACTGCCGGCCGTCACGGCATAGCGAGCGCCCGCCGGACTCAGCAGAATGAGACCGACCGGCAGCCCGATCGCCGCTGCCATTTGCCAGCGCATTCCCTTGTTTATCAACCCGGATTCAATCACCGGGGCGAATCGTAAATAGGCGATCAGCAAGGCCGCTCCGATTAGATAACCCCCGAGAAGATCTGTCGGGAAATGAACGCCCAGATAAAGTCGCGATAGTGGGATAGCGATCATCAGAAAACCGGCCAGGAGCCACATGCTTGGCCTTTTAACTTGGGCGGCAATGAAGCCCCATACCACAACTGCGCCTTGAGTATGGCCGCTCGGCAATCCGCCACCACCGGCATGCACCAGCGCATTGACCCTTGAATCATATTCAAAGGGGCGCGGCTGGGATGCGAGCGACTTGGCGATGGAATTAATATAAGCAGAGATCAAAAAAAGGACAAGCAGTCTGGCACCCGTGCGGCGGTCTACGCACCAGTATAGCAATGGCATGAATAAAAGAAAAAACTCCAGATTCCCCAGAAAGGTCAGGGTTTTAAACGGCAGATCCAGGCTGGGGCTGAATTGCTGAAGCCACCGCACGACAGCGATGCCCCAGTCTAAAATTTCACTCGACGTCGACATGATTACAGGTTCAACCGTTCTCGGAAACAGATACGCTATGCCATCGGATCTGTTCGTTATTTTCTCATCAGCCGCTCAATCAATGTTGGCGATCAGGAACAGCGGCTGGCGTGCAGCGCGTGCAGAAGAAATCTATTGTTCGGGTTGCCAGACGATCACCTGGTTATCAAAATCGATATGGTAATTAAAATTCCTCAGAATATTCATGCCCAGCAGACCGTTTTGGGTTACGGTTGCCCCCTCGTGGTTGA
>JASFNW010000145.1:0-13293 GCA_050116835.1 Desulfobacterales bacterium | reverse complement strand
CCCATAAAACTTTTTGAAAACGACGACGGCTCTTCTTTTACTATAAGTTATACCTCGGATTTAGCCAATGCTAACCCGGAGGGAGCAGCCTTTCTAGATTACAACAATGACGGCTGGCTGGACCTGGCGCATCCGGATGGCACAGCAGGGGACGCCAATCTGTGGGAAAACGACGGAGATGAAACGTTTACCGAAAAGACCTCCGCGGCCGGACTTCCCACATCAGGAATGGGCAACGGAGATTATGCCGGAGCTGCGGATTATGATGCCGACGGGGATATGGACATATTCAGTGGTAAAAACGGTTATCTATATCTTTTCCGCAACAACGGCAATAACACCTATACCGATATCAGTGCCTCCTCGGGTTTGGGCAACGCTGTTGGCCTCGATGCCGGAGCGGGCTGGTGTCTAGGCGACTATGACAATGACGGCGACTTTGATCTTTTAATTTCACAACAGGGCACGACTCAAAACACCCTTATGCGTAATAATGGTGATGACACCTTTTCCAATGTGACTTCTTCCTCCGGCGATATCAACACCGTTACTGCCAACAGTTCTGGCTGTGCCGCCGGGGATTTTGACAACGATGGCGACATTGATTTTTATGTGGTTAATGACGGCCAGGCCGATAATCTGTTCAGCAATGACGGGGACAATACCTTTACCGAAATCGGCGCCACCGTTGGGATAGCAAACAGCAACAACTATAAAAGCAAGACGGGCGCAGCCCTGGCCGATATTGACAATGATAGTGACCTGGACGTGTTTGTCAATCACTCAGAGACCACTGGAGCCGTGCTTTACGAAAACGAATTAAATGACAATAAATATCTGAGAGTGCGAGTGGTCGGCAGCGGATCTGGCGGAGGGCCCAAAGGCGGCACCGGGGCGATTGTTTATTTATACAAAAATAACGGTACGCAGTTCTACGGCATGCGGCAGGTGGACGGCGGGCGTCCCTTTGCGCAGGACGAACCCATCGTGCATTTCGGGCTGCCGGCCTCAAACGGTGGCGCTTTAAAGACAAGCGGCACGATTGTGCCGGCCAATGAATCGATTACCATCGGTTCTACCAATTTGAGTCAAACGGTAGAAATTGATGAATCATCTGCCGCCACGGTCATTGATCTGGTGTCTTTTACCGCCACCGGTTCCGGCAATGCGGTTAAGGTTGGCTGGCAGACCGCACGCGAGTATGACAACGTGGGTTTTCACATCTACCGTGCACAGGCTGCAGGCGGCCCTTACACACGCATAACCGCCAAGCTGATCGGCGCCAACCCCAAGCAGAGTAAAGGGGGTTATTACAGCTATGTGGATGCCGATGTGACTGTAGGCCGATTGTATTACTACAAGCTTGAAGACATCGATGTTTTCGGCAAGCACATGCTTCACGGGCCGATTTGCGTGGACTGGGATGCTGATGGGATGCCCGATGACTGGGAGATCACCCACGGGTTAAACCCCTGGGTCAACGATGCCAATCTGGACTCAGATGGCGACGGGTTAACCAATTTGGAAGAATACGAGCGCGGCACCGATCCGTTTAACCCCGATACCGACGGAGACGGTATTTTAGACGGCGATGAAGACGGCCTCCTGGCGCGGCAGGAAGATTCCGGCGCGCGCCAGCTTGCCCGCGGGGTTGAGGTGCTGGAACAAGATGAGTCCGGCATGACCGTTGAGCTGATGACCTCCGGCTTTGATGCCGATGTGGTCAAGGTGGGCGCAGAAGAATTTGAACAGCTGACCATTGCAGACTACGTGCACGGCTATACATCCGAGCTGGGCGCCCCCCAGATGCCGCTAAAAGGTGTGCTGATTAATGTGCCCGAGGGCCGGGTGGCCCAGCTAACGGTTTTAAGCAGTCAGATCGAGCCCTATTATGGTTAACGCATCTACCCGGTGCCCGAAGATGTGCTCGACGATCGGGGCAGCACAGCGGCCGTAGGTCAGCAGTTCGTGCAGGATCAAAGCGCTTACAGCGCAGACGGGGTTTACCCGGCCGCAGTGGCTGAGCTGGGCCAAAGCTATGTGCTGCGCGAACAAATTAAACAACAGCTGATCTTTTATCCGCTCAGCTTTAATGCCGCTTCCGGTCAGTTGCACTTTTATAAAAAGATCAAGGTGCGCATCGATTTTGTCGATGCCGCCTATGCCTATATTGATAGTCTTTATGGTGCGCCCTGGAACCCGCCCAAAGCCACAGCCGCACTTTTGGCGCCGGTTGCCGTCGGGTTGGCCGCCTCGCCCTTGCTGGCCAACCCCATCAGCCCGCTGCTCTCATCGCTGGGGGCGGCCATTGCCGCGGTGTGGAGCCCGCCTGAAGGTTCGGGCAGTGCGGTTTACAAGATCGTAACCTTAGCCGAAGGCATTTACCGCATCGACCGCGCCTGGCTTGTGGCCGCAGGCTTAATGCGGCTGCAATCGATGCCATCGATTTGGATCAGGTGCGGCTGTTTAACCGCGGCGAGGAGGTGGCGGTTTATGTCGAGGATCAGGGTGTGGCCGGTTTGATCGATGGTGCGGATTTTATCGAGTTTTACGCGCAGGCGGTGGCTGCAGCCGATGCCAAGTACGCGGCTGAAAATATCTACTGGCTGACATCTGCCGGTGGTGCGGGCCTGCCCAAGCGCATGGCTACCATCGAGGCTGCGCCCATCGGCGGGCTGGTGGCCGATGATTTTGCCGACACCGCCCGCCACGAGCAAGACATCGTTTACTGGCTTAAGGCCCCGGGGGCCGACAGCCGCGAGCGCTGGTTTTTTGACACCTACGTGCAAGGTGATGAGCACGACGGCGGCGGGCTTCCCAAAGCCTTTACGCTGAATGTGCCCGATCCGGTGACCACCGGCACCTTGAAGATCTTAATGGCCGGTCAGGTGGCCACCGAGCATACGGTAAAGGTGGTTGCAAACGGGGTCACAGACACCTTTTACTGGAGCGATATTGCCTTTACCGAGGCTGTTTTAACCGATGTGCCCTTAAACCCGGGAGACAACACGGTCACCTTGCAATGCCTGAGTGCCGACGGCAACGACTCGATCATCGTAGATTATTTTGAGGTCAGCTACCGGCGCGATTATGTGGCCGACTCCAATCAGCTCAAGTTTGCCCCCGATTCCGGCGAGCGTTACCTGATCGACGACTTTACCGACAACGCATTGCTGGCCTATGACATCAGTGATGCGGCTAATGTGGCCATATTCGACAACCCCGTGATTGCCGGGGAAAACCCTTACAGCATCGCCTTTGAGCCCGCCGTTTACGGAGATCAATACCTGGTGGTGGCATCATCGGCGATCAGCAGCCCCGAGCGGCTGATAATCGACAATGCGTCGACCCTGTCTGATACGGCCAACGGGGCCGACTATATAATCATTACCCACAATGATATTGGCTGGGACGAAAACGGCGATCAACTGCCCTGGCTGACGGATCTGGTCACCCACCGTGAAAACCAGGGCCTAAGAGTCTTTGTGGCCGACATCGAAGACATCTACGATGAGTTTAACTACGGCATAGCCGGCCCGCAGGCACTCAAGGATTTTCTAACCTTCGCGTATTCGAACTGGACCGCGCCCGCGCCACAATATGTGCTGCTGGTCGGAGACGGCACCTATGATCCCAAAGACCTGTGGATCAACCTGGACACCACTGCCTATCTGCCCGCCTATCTGATCTTTACCGACTATAAGGGAGAGACGGTCAGCGATCAGTGGTTTGTAACCCTAAGCGTTGATGATGCTGTGGCTGGCATGCACATCGGCCGTCTGCCCGCAGCCGATGCCGCCCAGGCGGCCACCATGGTTGAAAAAATTATCGCCTATGAAACAACGGCCAACACCAAATTTGTCGATCCCGATGCCTGGGAGAAAAACGTCCTGCTGATCGCAGACAACCAGCGGCAAGGACAAGACTATGCCTACGAGGCCGCCTTTGAGGATATGAACGATTTTGCTGCCAATCTTTTGCCTGCAGCCATGGCTGATCCGTTTAAGCGTTATCTTTCCGGTTACGTGGATGAAGACTATTTAACCGATGATATCATCGATGCCATCAACGCCGGGGTGCTGATGGTCAACTACTCGGGCCACGGGGCCACCTGGATCTGGGCTGAGGAGCACATCTTTGAAGCTTCCGATGTGGCCGCATTGACCAACACCGACAGGTTGCCGTTTTTTGTGTCCATGAGCTGTGAGAGCGGCATATTTACCTATCCGGAGCCCTGGGCGGCGAATTCTCTGGCCGAGACGCTGCTGCGCTCAGATGCGGGGGCAGTGGCCGCTTTGATGCCCACGGGCATGACCACCACACCGGGCCAGGAGGTCCTAAACAACGCGCTGTTTGAGACGATTTTCACCGATGATTAGCGCACCCTGGGCTCGGCGATTGCGGCGGCCAAACAGACCCTTTTGGCCAACGGAGATGCCTATTACGAGCAGATTGCGGCCACCTTTATGCTGTTTGGCGATCCGGCCACCACTTTGAAGGTGCCCCTGCCGTACCGGCCCACCGGGCTAAAGGCGGTGGGCAAATCGGCTAAAGTGCGCCTCAGCTGGAATGCGGCCACTGATTGTGACGGCCACCCGGTGGCCGGCTACAATGTGTATTGGGCCACCACCGCCGCCGGGCCGTTTAGCAGGATCAACACGCAGCTGGTCACCACCACCCGCTATGTTGATGCCGACAGCGGGCAGGGTATTGCCGGCGCCGGCGGTTCGGCCAGCAGCGGCTACTATGTGGTCACCGCCGTGGACAGCGGCGGCACCGAAAGTGTGAACAGCCTGGCGGTCAAATCTTCAGCAGCAGCATCAACTTCAGGCGGCAGCGCTGTGACAGGATGCTTTATCACAACCGCTCAGCATGCATCGAAGCCACTGTGATGGTTTTGGCTGTTGTTTACTATTGCGGCGGTATGGGGCTGGCGCAAGGCGCACGGGGCATGGTGCAGGGTATAGGGCATGGAGCATGGGGCATTGGGTAAATGCCGGATGTCAGAGGACAGAAATCAGAAGTAGGGGCGGGGACTTCGGCGAGCCGTTCGGCCCTGAGCTCACGGCCGATGGGCTCAGTCGAGCCGTTTATCCCCGCCCGATCGATTTGGATCCATTGCGGGCGGGGATAAACCCCGCCCCTACATTCTAAGATCGCCATGATGAACCTTTGAACCTTTGAAATGGCACACAGTTTGCAGCCATTTACAACGTTGTTTTTGCACTGGGGCAGCCCGAAGACGGGCATGTTTGTTGTATAATAAATAAATACAATATCTTATAATGAATATGACGACGGGATAACGGCTATGAACGGACTTGATCGGGTCTATCAGAAGAATCAAAATTTTGTCTTTCGTCAAATAGATGATGAAACCCTGCTGGTTCCCATCAAGGACAGCGTCGGTGATATGGGGGCCATTTACAGTCTCAATTCTGTCGCGGCATTTGTGTGGCAGCATATGGATGGCCAAAAAACATTGCAGGATATCAAAAATATGATTGCAGATGAATTTGAGGTATCCGATCCGATTGTCGAGCAGGATCTGACGGAATTTGTCGCTGACCTGGAAAAAATCGATGCCATTTATTAAAAAAGAAAAAGCTATCTCAAAGATAGTAGATCACGTTCAAGGGCGCGACGCAAACCGATTCGAAAACGGAGCATACACGTTAGTATTCGAGTATTTTGAATCGGTTTGCAACAATGCCCTTGGGCGTTAGATGCATGTTTGAGATAGCTTTTAAAAGGAGATTTAATTATGGAACAGAAAGCAAAGAAAGAATACGAAAAACCCAAAATAACCAAAATCAAGCTGGATGCGGCCTGTGCCGTGTTGGGATTTTGTAAAACTTCCGGCACATTCGGGCCCGGGGTCCCGGACTGCTCCGTCGGTACACCCTGCACTTCATCTGGATCTTAAACAATCGCTGAATTCAATCAATTAATATCCCGAATGACAAAGCGTATTACGATTGAAATAGCGGACGTCTGCCTTGCCATTGAAAGCGAAGGCGGGCTCGACGACTGGAATGTCGAGGCTGCTTATCGACCATTTGTCTGCGACCAGCCAGCGGACATCCATTTGCACATGCTACAGGGCAATCCAGCCATATCCGATTGCCCACAGGTTTTTGACAGCTCCCCAATCTGGACCCTCCATCGTCAGGGAGACGTAACGGCTTTTAAAATTTTTGATCAATTAAACGATCAAAAACGAATCCTGGTGCTGGATCCCGATATCCGGACGGCCAAGCTGTATTATCCCAATCCGGCCAGCGATTTTGTCAATCCTTTTTACGGGCCGACAATAGAACTGTTGTTGATTCAATACCTGGCTCAGGAGCGGGGCATGATCGTGCATGCCTGCGGCATCGATGACGGCGAGCAAGGGCTGTTGTTTGTCGGAGAATCCGGAGCCGGAAAAAGCACGCTATCGAATCTGTGGCATCGAGATGGCGCCGGTGCGGTTTTAAGTGATGACCGTATCATTTTGCGTAAAAAAAACGGTTCTTACTGGATGTACGGCACCCCCTGGCACGGGGAGGCCAGATTCGTGTCGCCCCTCAGCGCCAGGCTGGAGCATATCTTTTTTTTACGGCACGATCAAAACAATGCCGTGCAGCCTCTAAACCGGGCCGATACGGTTGTCGAGTTTTTAAAAGCATCGTTTCCGCCGTTCTGGGATTCCCGGGGTGTTGAGTTTGCCATGGCCTTTCTGAGTGACCTGACCGAGAAAGTACCGTGCCAGGCGCTGTCGTTCAAGCCGGACAAAAGTGTGATTGATTTTATCAGAAATCTTAAATGAGCATATTTAACCGCAGACGGACGCAGATTTTCGCAGACTTTTCATTCGGGCGACCCGCCCGAATGAAAGGTACAATCGCTGCGCGATAAAAAATTTTGTTGATTCCAAACGCAATAAATTGTTGATCTGCATTTAAGTAAATAAAAAAAATAGAAATTGCCCGAAGGGCATGAAGTAAATCGCCGCCCGGGTCGGGCGGCGATTAGTCTGCGTTTGTCTGCGGTTAAAAAACTTCATTTTTATGGCTTCTATCGAATATGAAATATTGCTGGCGGCCGGTCACATCGATCCGGATAAGGAGCAGCAGGCGCAGCTTGCCGGATTGATGGCCGAAGATTTTGACGAGGATCATTTGATCCGGCTGGCCCGCAAAGAAGGGTTGTCCGGCCTGCTGTATAAAAGCCTCAAAAAGGCGGGTATCCTGGGATATCTCGGCCACCGGTCGCTGCAGCAGTTGCAATCTTTTTACTACTCCACGGTCCAGCACAACCTTCAGGCCGTTCACGATCTCAAGCACATTTTGCGGCACTCAAATGAAAAAGGCGTACAGGTCGTATTGCTGCAGGGTATGGCGCTGTTGGAGAAAGTTTACACCGATATCGGGCTGCGGCCGCTGACCGATATCGATCTATGGGTGCTGCCCGAAAAACGCGCCGTATTTGACAGCCTCCTGGAGCAACTGGGTTATCAATCGGATGCAGTCTATCCGAGTACATTTAAAAAAGGCCCGACCATCGTTGATATCAACTCCCATATCCTCTGGGCCGATCGCATCAAAAGCCGTAAGTACCTCCTCGCCAAAAGCCAGAACGTCATTCATGACAATATTGATGTTTTTCGTTTTGAAGGCCAGCCGGCCGGCTGCTTGAATGCGGTTGATCAGGTGCTCTATTTAAGCCTGCATGCCTTTAAGCACAATGTCAGCCGTTTGGTCTGGCTGGTGGACGTCAAACAGTTGATTATGGGATGGCGAACTTCGCACTGGAATGCACTTTTCGATCGTGCTGCTGAACTGGGTCAGGTGAATATTGTTTACGATATGCTGTACCTGATTGCGCGCCTGTTTGATTTTAAGCCGCCTGACGAAATGGAGACCACGGCTGCAGAGCGCGGACTCCCATGGCTGGAACGGGTGATTTTAGAAAAGCGAATGGACGGACGCCCCCTGCCGAACTGGGCCCCCTTGCTGCTGTTTACGGCCGGCAAAGATTTAATAACCCGTGCCCATTTTGTCTTTGAAACCCTGTTTCCGCGTCCGGAGATCCTGAGGCAGGTATTTGCAAATTCCGCGAATCTCAATGTATGGCATCTGTATCTAAAAAGAGTTCGACAGCTGGTCAGCCTGGTTAGATTATAGAATGATTTTCACCGAACATGCCAGAATACCCCCCTGGCTTGCCGCTGGGAGCTTTACCGCTAAAGCGCTCTATTTCGGTTTCGGTAGGCCAATTTTTCCCGATCGGGTATGAGCAAAATTTCAACTCTGCGATTTAATGCACGGCCGGCCGCATTTTCGTTAGTGGCTGCGTTGATCTTATATCCAAATCCTCGCGGAAATAGCCTGTCTCTTTCGACGCCTTTTTGCACCAGATATCGCTCTACGATGCGGGCTCTGCGCATGGAAAGATTCTGATTGTATTTTTCTGTCCCGACGTTATCGGTATGGCCGTGGATTTCGGCCCGCACCAGCGGCCGGCGTCTTAGCATAACAGCTGCCTCGTCCAGAGCGGAAAAATACCGGGGCTTCAACTCAGCCCGATCAAAATCAAACAGAATCTTGGGAAATTGGCCGGAGTTTGCGGCCGGTGATTTTTCAGGGTCTCTTCGATAGCCGTTTATTTTCTGATCGGTTGCTGCGCGTTCAATTCGTGAACGTTCGGGGCAGCCGTCCTTACCGACCCTTGTGCCGGCAGGTGTGCTCATGCAAATATCGGCGTAATCCGGGATTCCGTCTCCGTCTTCGTCAGCTTCGGCCGGCGCAGAACCGTTAAACGCTTTGAGAATCATTTTAGGAGCGTTAAACTGGATACATTTTACACTGGACTTGGCGACGGTTAGCTCGGATACCGAATCCGGGGCCAGACGGAATTGGTTTTGTTTTAAAACACCGGTTATCAGGTCGCCGTTTTCGAGCAAAATTTCGGTGCTGTTATGGTATTTTTGCGAAAATTCGAGTCGATTGATATCCCTGGGCTGAATCTTTTTGGTGATAAAATTGGCCCGGATTTCAAGCGCGCCATCTAAAAATTTTGCGGAAAAGCGGTCGTTGTTTTTCATGGTGATAATGGTGGTTGTTGCTCGGTGGCTCGGCCTGTTGGATTCCCTCCATATACGCCTTATTTTGCCTCTGCTTACGATTCGTTTTTTGCCGTCATCCTGCAAAAATTGAACGCTGTCGTTGAGCAGTTTTCCGCTAAATCGATCATTATTGATGGTCTCGATAATCCAGCGCCCGGAGGAACCCTCCTTAAAACTGATACTTTTTAAAAATTCTGTCTCAATGCGAATTTTTCCGTAAGGGGTTCGTACCGAGAAAGCCGGGCTTTGAAGGGTGCCGAATAGTTTATCTTCATTTTTGATATAGACGATATCCGCCTGAACCAGAGACGGGCATAACAGCGCCATTGCAGTCAGGAGCATAACAGCGCGAGCGATTTTGCTCATGAGGTAAAACCTCCCCAGGTAACTTCATTTTGAGTTTTCAGTTTGGTGATTAAAATAGCATCTGCCTATATATCGGCCACTTTCCCCAATTGCTGAACTTGTTTTTATCTCACAGGGTTTGTTTTCAAAGTTACTTTTATCCAGGAAGCGAAAAAGCTGGAAGGCTTGGATGCTTGGAGGCCAGAAAGCTATCAATCTTTTGAGCATCGCAGCCTCATAGCTTTCCAGCTTCCCAGCCTTATAGCTTCCAAGCTGCGTAGATTCCCGGCTTTCCTGCTTTTAACACAAAAAGACATTTATAACGGGTAACGGGTGTATCGCAATTGATTGAATTAGAACAGGAGGGCGAGGGTGAAAATCGCCAAATTACCCAGACAATGAATGATCATTGGGACCAGAAGATTTTTTTCGACTTCATAGGCAAAGGCAAACAGGATACCGCCGATGAGCTGGGTTACGGGAATGATACTACCGGAAGTGTGGGGTAGTACAAAAAGCAAGGTGCTGAGCACGATGGCTGTTGGAATACCCCATCTTCGGAAAAAGCCATAAAGGATGCCCCGGAAGAATATTTCCTCTGCAATGGGGCCGATTAAAACGCCCACCAGAAAGAAGAGGACCAGTTGGCTGCCTTCTGCTGGCAGCTGCAAACGGAAAAGTCCGCTGATCTTAAAACCCCCCAGATGGACAATCAGCAAACCGATTCCGGCCACCGCCCCGAATGAAAACGACCAGATCAGCCCTCTTTTTAAACCTGTGTTGAAATTAAACCGCGCAGGTCGGATGGCAAAGATATCCTGTTGCCGTACTTTTGCGATAACTAAAAGTAAAATAATTTCAGCAGCGCGGGCCAGCCCCAGACCGGCAAGATGGGTGATAATGTCGTGGCTGATAAGCGACCGAGCAACAAGCTCCACAATAATGATTGCGGCGATTGCCGAAATTACAGTGCTTAATTTGATTTTGTTTGTCTCCATCCGATTGAACGTAATGTTTTGTAGGCATACCACTGAATATACCAATTATCAGTGGTCGTGATGATCTGCATAATTTCATCCGTCATATCCAGGTTGCCTCTTTTACCGATCGCATAAAGCGCCATGGTTACAACATTGGGGTGCGGGTCATTTAAAAATTTAAGCAAATCGTTAAAAGTTGCCGGATTTCTGGAATTGCCTATAGTCTTCACTATCCAATAGCGCTCGGCAATATGAGTACTTTTTAATAGGGCGGGGTAGGCTTTAAACTGGCTGATTTCCAAACCTTTTTCGTCGATTGTTTTCAATGCGCCCACACGCACCTGCCAGCTCTGTAAGTTTAGTGCTTCAGAAAGACTCTGAGCCGAAACACCTCTGCCCCTGTACGATTGAAAGGCAAACAACAAAATAATGCAAATAGCAAAGCAAAACATCGAAGCGATAATAAATGCGCTTTTTGCATTAAAGAAAAAACCCGCCAGAATGCCAGTCAATCCGTGCATGCTAACATAAACCGCCAGCGGGAACCCAAATAATAAAGAAATGAAGGTCAGCTGTCGCAACAGGCTGTTGCTGTCGCTTTGCTTCTCAAACTGTCTTATCACTTTATCCGGCTCGGAAAGGAACGCCTTAGCCGGTATCTGCATTACAGTCTTGCCGCGGTTTTCTAATATTAGATCATCTTCATTTGCTACAATGTTCAGGTCAGCATTAACATCACCCTTTAGCGGGATGTAGTCATAATTGAGTAATACGCCTTCTAAAACCATATCCGTGTTGTTCGCACCAGATTTGATCGCACCGGTCTTGAGCATCTTCTGGCCTAAAGACTTAAAAACTTCGGCAGGATACAGGGTATATTTGTAGTAAAAGTTATTTATGCGAGCGCCGATTGGATTTGACAGTAAATAAATGTCGCGGAAATCCGTAAACATCCGGTCATCGATCTGCCAGCCCAGCAGCAACGCCAGGACGAGTACCGGCAAAATATGGATCATATCATTAGAAAGTCGGTCCTGTCTGCTCGAGTAGTCAATGCTTTTGGAAACAACCACAAAGACGGCCGGCGGGACAATTAAAATAATTAAGGTTAGAAAAAGCTTGAAACCGGTTATGTTCACGGCTAGCAAACAAATCAACCATAATAGCGAATAAGAATAAAAGATATATTTGTTGCTATAGAAGATCCGTTTCCAGATCCATGTCAGCGCTAAGGTGAAAAGTGATATGCCGGCTCCAATGCTAAAGGTAAAAAAAAGGCCTCCAAAGAAAGCCGGTCCAATGTCACGCAGGCCGGACATGACCGGCCCGAAGGGTACGGTAAGGTATCCGGCGTCTTTAATGGTCAGCAAACTATTATAAAGCGCTATGTTGGATAAATAAACCTGTACGGTTGCCACAATCTGAGTCAGAATGAGCCCGATCAGCAAAGCCGAAAAGGGGTATAACGCTGACAGTTTCTTCCGCACAGACAACCCTCAATCGATAGATAAAAAGAATTTCTTTTTAAAAATTGAAATACTCAGAAATTTGCTAACCACTTATCGATATGATAAATTTTTCTAAGTTGAGTGACTGTCGAGGTTGCCACAGCTAAAAGGAAGATGTTGTTCCGCGATCCGTCAAACAGTGTGGCGGATGCGGGACGACATCTGAAGCAGTAGATGCGGTAAAATCGGCAATCCCGACTTGTTGGGACGAAGCTGAAAGCAAAGCCCAAAGGGTTTCAATTTATAAAAATTTAAATCGATAGAATTCATTGAATCAAAAAATGATCCATTTTTAAAATTTGAAACGCTCAATTTAGAATTTTATCATTATAGAGGCTTATTGCATCAAATAAAAGAAGAAATATGGTTGCACTTAAATTTAGGGGTGAGTTCGTTTACCCTCGTGTTTGTGCTAGGCGGCCACCTTGTCTGCTTTGTAAAAAAAATTTGATTTCCTCTTCGACTTAGCTTAGGGTGGGAAGCGTATCGAACCATGGATCACCTGCGCTTTTGGTTTGATGTAGCCCCTTACAAAGGAATGATTGACTACGTTGCCATGGACTCAAAGGCTGACGGTTATGACCTTTATCGTGAATTCAGCCGTCAGCCCAAAATAGGGTTGATCACCTTCTACCGTGAGCACATGAACAAAAGCAAAAACCGCCGGCAAATGATCGCAGACATTCACGAGTCGCAGCATCAACAAATTTACAAAGAATATGGTTTCCGCTCTGAGCCCATAAAGGGAATCGTTAAAGCTATTTTCGGCCTCAACTCATTGCTTTTCTAAATAAAAAATCAACTCGACGTATCCAAGAGCAGGTGTTGGGCTAAAAACACCTCATGTAATTAAAAACAAAAAAAATCATCTAAATTTTGGATTGCCAAACGCAATATGAAAAATAGCTGAATTGTGGATGCGGCTACACTGGTGCAATATGAGAAAGCAATTTATTGGTATGATCTTCTCAGAAACATCCACTTAGACAACAATCCTTATTATGCATTTTAATGTAAGACCACTTTGGGATCCATATCGACAGTAGATATAAAATTGAATTTTAAATAGCAAAAGGTTTTTCCCTAAATCACTGATTTTATTGTATTAATAGAATATATTAAAAATATTCTAATAAAATCCAGATAGATAAAAATTGTTAACAACTTAGCGGTGGTGATAATTCCCAGTTATCTATCAATTTCTGATTTTGTATATTTCTTTTGCCAACCCGAAAAATTTCGACATTTTCAGATTGCACCGTCATAGCCGATTTACACAATCCAGCGGACGTATAGGTATCGTTGCATAATCCAAAATTTAGGATCGCGTTTAATTTATGCTCATCGAATA
>JASFNW010000144.1:0-13496 GCA_050116835.1 Desulfobacterales bacterium | reverse complement strand
TATCCGCCATCTGATGCAGGTTTTCGACACCCATGAAAAAACCGTGCTCGATTGAATCGCAACCGGCATCGAGCGCTATTTTAACCGGTGCTGTACCATTGGCGTGCACCATGGTTTTAAAACCGCGTTGGCGGGCCACCCTTACAGCATCCGTCATTTCGTCGGTGTCAAATTGCGGGGCGGTTTCTTTGCCGAAAACCGTCAAGCTGTTTATCCCGGAATTGATAATTTTGATATGGTCGATATCTCCGCGCTGCTGAAGAATGGCCTCTGACAGACGCTGATCCGCCGCTAATTCGTGTCCGATAAACTGGCCGTATCGTCCGGGCCGGTGCCAGGCCGGGCCGGACGCTCTGACATCCAGCGGCAGATCGTTGACCGCCGCATATGCTTTATATCGTGCCACGCAACCGGCCGCGTCGCCGCCATCGCGCACGGCCATAACACCGCATGTCAGGTGTTCGTGCAAATGCCTTAGAACCCGGCTATAGGCTTCCGGCACCCCATCACCCGGCAGGCCACGGGGTGCGTCCGGCAACAGAGCCAGATGCACATGACAGTCCATCAGCGCGGGTAAAACCGTGCATTCGGAAAGATCGATCACCGACGCACCGGTCTTCACAGCCGGCGGCAGCGGTGGCGTTATTTTGCGAATCGATTGAATGATGCCGTTAAACAGATCGATCCGCATTTTTTCTTGAACCGCAGCTCCGCTGCCGTCAATCAGCCATCCGGCAAGAATGGACATCATTTTGTTGAGCATGGTGTTTAAAGCGTTTCAGAATTGCCGGTTTAGCGCATTTACCGGAATGCCTTCATCGAATTGGTGTCTGAACCATTTCTTCTGGGCAACGAAACCCCTATGCGTTAGATGCGTTTTTGAGGGTTTTAATAGCGCGGCGGGTCAACATCCAGCAGCCGGCGGCGCAACACATCCAGCGCAGCCGCCGCAAACATCTGCTTGTGCATGCTGCGACTGCCAAGCCAAAAGTGAAACCGATGACCGCTGGTTTCTTCAGGTGTTGCCAATCCAATACAAACCGTGCCGACGGGCTTGTCTTGGGTGCCACCTGTGGGACCGGCAATGCCGCTGGTGGACAAACCGTAGGTTGCACCGGATATATCCCGGGCGCCTATAGCCATTTCAATCGCGGTTTCCTCATGGACAGCACCGTGGCTCTCGAGGGTTTTGGGCGATACCCTTAATATGTCGATCTTGGCCTGATTCGAATAGCTAACGCCGCTAAAAACAAAATAGGCGGAGCTTCCGGATACGTTGGTTATCATGTCGGCGATTAGGCCACCGGTGCAACTTTCTGCCAATGCCAGACTGGCCTGTTTTTGAATGAGCAGATCGCCCACAATTTTTTCAATCGGATCTCCCTGTTGCGACACCACATATGGTCCCATTTTTTGGGTGACCCAACGAGCAGCCGCCTCCAGATCTTCATCTAGTCGTTTGACTTGGGTGCCTGTGGCATAGAGCTTCACCAGTATGGCGGGAAATTTCACCTGAAATCCCAGCGTAATCAGCGGAAAGGCTTTTTCAAAACCGGCCAGTTGTTCAAAGGTCCGGGACTCGGTCAAACCCAGTGTCGTCAGGGTTCGTTTGCGGTAAACTAGACGGTTGTTTCCCACGCGCTTGACGATTTGTGGCAGAACAGCATCCGCAAGCATCCTGCGCATTTCAGCCGGTACGCCCGGAAGGCAGAAAAATTGGCAGCGGCCGATTTGCAGGCAAAATCCTGGCGCAGTCCCAACCGGGTTGGGGATACATTGGGCACCTGCCGGCAAATATGCCTGTTTGCGATTGGCCGCGTTCATGGTCCGCTGACGGGCTTTGAAAAACGCTTCAACCGAATGAAGTGCTGATGGATCCAGCTCAAGCCTGACCCCGGCTGCTTTGGCAGCGGCTTCGGCCGTCAGGTCATCCGCCGTCGGACCCAATCCACCGGTAACAACAGCAATGTCTACCCGACTGCCAATTTCTGAAAACACGGCGCTCAAATATTCCAGATTGTCACCGACACATGTGTGCCGGGTAACCGCAACGCCGTTTTCTTCCAGCTTGTCAGCAATGTGGGCGGAATTGCTATCAATGAGTGCACCTGTTCGGATTTCTTCACCGGTCGCCACGACTTCGGCATTCATGGCTAATGTTCCCCCTGCATTTCCTACAATAATAAATATTCATGTAGATGCATTATTGAAATAGCTTCTATTTGGGTGGTGTCAAAACAAAAACCGACGGCGACATCTCAACGTTAACCCAGTATCGGTGTATATCGAGCGTAAAATCAATCCCATCATCGTTTGACAACCTCAACCGCTGCGGCACCTCAAAGCCATCGATCTGTTGGGTGTTTTCGATTTCAGCGCGATATCGCAATGAACCGGATCGATGGTATACCTCAAAACGCTGAACCCGAGTCCGGCTCACATCATAAAATATTTTTTGCTGAACGCCCCACCAGCTATCCACTAAAACCAGAGCAAATTGCTGATTCGATATTTCCTCAATGAATTTGACCGAATCGAATTCGGGCAGTGGAATTCTGCCGCTCAGCAGCGCGATCACGTCACTGATGGATATGGGGATGGAAATGAGTCTTTTTAAGTCCGGATCGCTGGTTGCCATTTTTCTGAATCGGGTTTCCGGGCCCTGAACCTCCAGGTAATAAAGCCAGCGACCATCGGTGGCTAATTTAACTGCCGGATAGCCGGAAATCAGCACCGCAATGCTGAATTTAACAGGCTTTTGTCCGATCCAGGCGACCCGCTGGTCAAATTGGGTGAGGCCATTTTGCCTGATGGTAATGTTGCCAATCCCCTTGAAATTGACAAGCGCTTCATTTTGGGTTTTGAGCGTGGAAAGCAGGTCCCGGACCAGAGCGTTTCGCTCGACGGGGGTAACCGTCAACTCCCGGGTCGGTTTAAGTGCGGCACAACTCGCTAAGAGACAGGCAATGATGAAAGCGGGGATGATCCGATACCAATTCATGCCGGCTAGGTACCATTGTTGGAAATTTCGCGGATCTTTTGTTCGAGTTTTTCCTTATCTTTTTCTTTGTGCTGTAAGGATTTTTTATAATATTTAAGGGCCTCGGACTTGTTGTTGAGTTTTAGATGGGCATCGCCAAGGTGCTCGAGCATGATCGGGTCGTCCGGAACGAGTTCAACCGCTTTTTGAAGATAATGCAAGGCCTTTTCAAATTCTCCCTTTTTATAATAGACCCAGCCCAGGCTGTCGGTAATATATCCGTCATTGGGTTTGTATTTAAGGGCCTCTTTAATCAAGCGTTCGGCTTCATCAAGATTCGTCCCCAGATCCGCATACGTATACCCGAGATAGTTTAACGCATTGGCATGCTTTGGGTCCAGTTCAATGACCTTGCGCATGGTTGCCATCGAATCTTCTTTTTTATTCCATTTATCGTAGACAACCCCGAGGCGAAAATAGTAGCGGGGATTATCCGGGTCGGATTCGATTGCCTGCTTGATGAAATCCTCGGCCCGGTCGAATTGTTCTGCATCTTCATAGAAGGTGCCCAGATAATATTTAAATTCTGCATTATCCGGATCGTGTTCGACCGCATTGGATAAAAGTTGAATCGCTTCTTCATTTTGTTTGTTTTCAGAAAGAATGAAGGATGCATGGATAACGGCATCCTCATAAAATCGTGATTCCGGCGCCACTTTCTTAAAGTGGCTTAACGCCTTGGGATTATCCTTTTTCCCGTAATATGCGATACCGGCAATATGGTTGACTTCGGAGCTATCAGGCACGGCTTTGAGCATGCCTTCAATGACCACGAGCCCCTCGTCGAATTTTTTTGGGTCGATATACAGTTGAATAAGTTTAATAATGACTTCAAACTCGGACACGCTCCGCTGACCCAGGCGTCTAAACATCTTTTCGGCCTTAGCCGGCCGGCCGTTGCGATAATAGTAATAGCCCAACTCCATAGCAGCCCGGATGTTGTTTGGGTTGCGCTCCAAAATATCCTGATAGAGTTGAAGCACTTTTGCTTCATTCTTTTCTTCTCTGTATAGCTCTAGCAGCTCGTATCGTGGCTCTAAAAGATCAGGTTCGATTTCCAGCGTTTGCTCAAATTTTTCTTCGGCTTCGGCCTGTTTGCCCTGTTTGGCGTAAATTCTCCCAAGATAAAAATACCCGGTGTAGTTGTCCGGAAAATGATCTATCATTTGATTGAACACGCGTTCGGCCTGATCGAAGTCTTCAGCTTCCAGATACAACCCGCCTAGCAGCTGATAAACTTTTTCCTGTTGCGGATCCGTCGCGATGACGCGCTCATAAGCCTCAATTGCTTTCTGGTTGTCCTTACGCACCTGGTTAATGCCGCCATAAAGGATCAGCGATCGCGTGTCATTCGGGTGATCGTCGAGAATTCCCTCGAGAATCTCCAGGGCGCTGACGTCATCTTTGTTTTGCAAATAGACTGTTGCCAATTCACGTTTTAGATACAGCGATTCCGGATCCAGCTCGATGGCCTTTTGCAGCAACTCAATTGCTTTGGGCAAATTGCCTCTTTTGCGCTGAATCTGTGCCTCGGTAAAATAATAGTACTGGTTTACGGGTTGATCTTCTACCGAATGGCTAAACAGCGAGGGCATTTTGTGCGCGGTATTCGATGTACACCCCCACATAAAAAAAACGACCACCAAGTGAATGGTCACCGCCAATCTTAGCAACTTCATGTGATGTTTATCCTATTCGAGGTGTGATCCTGAACCATCCAGAAACATTCTAACATATCCACCAGGCATTGGAGACTCTCATTATTCGATGGATGTGAGTTCAACAGATGATCGGTCAATCGGCGCCGCTGCCTTCGGTGTAAGCAGCAAAGTCCGGTATCTCTCGCTTGAAGAATTCTCTCATTTTTTTGATGATATTTTTTTCAACCTGTCGGACCCGTTCTCTGGATATTCCGTAGCGGTCTCCGATTTCTTGTAACGTTACCGGGTTATCTGAAAAAATGCGCAAATCAAAAATCTCCAGCTCCCGCGGTGTCATTTTTTTCCTGAACTCCGCGATCTTGTTATGCAGCAGAACTTCGATTTCCTTTTTAGACACTTTGTCTTCGATGGATTCAGTTTCGGTACTCACAAATTCGATTCTTTCGGTGTCAGAATCTTCTTTCAGGGGTGCATCCAAAGATACATCCCAGCCATCCAGTCGCTGGTCCATGTCAATGATTTCGCGCTCCGAAACACCCAGTCTTTCTGAAAGCAGCTTGGGTTTGGGCTCAAAACCTTCATCTATTAATTTTTGTTTTTCTTTTTTTAGCTTAAAAAAGAGCTTGCGCTGGCCTTGGGTGGTTCCGATTTTAACCAAACGCCAGTTGTCCATGATAAACTTAAGAATATAGGCCTTAATCCAGAAAGAAGCGTAATAGGAAAATTTGACATTTTTATAAGGATCAAATTTTTTAACGGCTTGCATCAAACCGATGTTGCCTTCCTGAATCAGGTCCAGTAAATTTTGCATCCACACCCGCTGAAATTCCAGGGCAATTTTAACCACCAGTCTTAGATTAGAGGTCACCAGTCGGTAAGCAGCCTCCTTGTCGCCTTTTTCACGCACGCGGATACCCAGTTCGCGCTCCTCTTCCCTGGTCAGCAATTTATAGGTACTGATTTCCGTCAGATACCGCTGCAGCGGATCATATTTAACCAGAGCCTTTTCAGAAAGCTTGGCAGCAGGCTTTTTGCTGGTCGGCGCTTTAGTCCCCTTGGGTGCTTTGGCGGCAGACATCTTTTTGCCCTTTACCGGTTTGGAGGCTCTGGGCTTAGCGGCCTTAGCGGCCTTTCGGGCCGGACGTTTGGCGGTGGTGGCCGATTTTTTTGCAGCGCTTTTGGTTCTTTTGTTTGTTTTTTGGGCAACGCGCCTGGCGCTTTGGACTCTCTTTTTGGCCTGGGAAGTGGGGGCTTTGGTGCGCTTTTTGCCCTTGCTTTTTGCAGCCGTCGACGTCTTCGTTGCCGCTGATTTTGTTTTGCGTGTCGTTTTTATGCCAGAACGCTTCGCCTTTTTGGCAGCCGTTTTAACTGAGGATGTGGACCGCTTGACTGTTTTTTTGGCCGGACCTCTTGCCGTCTTGCCCGTTTTCTTTGCTTCCGCTCCGGTGCGGCTGGTCTTCTTTGTAGCGGCGCCTTTGGGCCCGGAGGTCGTCTTTTTGACCGGTGCACGGCGAGTTTTGGGCGTCTTTTTATCCGCGGTTTTGGTCTTCCGCGCCGATCGCCGGGCGCCGGATTTCTTTTGGACGGTCTTTTTACTTTTAGCCGGCATTTTTTTATCAGTAATGATCTAAGTTGCAAATGCAAGAGGTTGTAATGCGTTTTTAAAAACGATAAATTCCTACCTGCATTTTTATGGACAGCAAAGCGAACCTATGATATCAAAAGGGTTTACATGAGCGCCTGTAGCTCAGTTGGATAGAGCAACGGACTTCTAATCCGTAGGTCGCAGGTTCGAATCCTGCCAGGCGTACCATTGTTACCAACGCTCCCAGGTGAACGCTCGTGAGCTTTTGGGGTTGGAGTCAGCACGGAATCAACTGAAGCTAAATTAAGGTAGGCCTCTCGTTCTGCCTTTTGAGTGTTTCACCATCTCTTTATTCGTTCAGATTATATTAGATAACAGGACTTAGCGGCGAACACAAGAGTTTTCTTTCGATATGGGGTAGAGAGCAATTTAAGAAAAAATCGTTACAAATCAGAGTGACTGAAGAAACTCTTTGACCTGATAATCAAATTCTCTGGTTTCAATGTCAACCGTCCTTGTTTTTTGCTCGTCGACAACCGATACGGTAACAAATCCTCCACTGCCGACAAACATTATGCAGCACGGTGTGCTTTCTTTTGCAACCAGGCCTTCCCCTTTTTCACCAAAGAAATTCTCAGCTTTGACGATAATTTGATCCGGATCGAGTTGGGTGTGTTTTGAAAGTCGAATCATTAAAGCCTCCCACCGAAATACTCGCCGTTAGGGGTTTTGCCTGCGCGCCCCGTTTTATTGCTGCCTGAATTATTAAGTTAAGACCCCAGCCAGCAGTTTCAAGATCACGCTCGCAACCATCAGATTCTGATCATATGCCGCAGACAATCAATGGGGGAGCCCATATGGTGAAAATGAAGGATATGGTGAATGAATGAAATGACCCAAAACTGTTTTCAAAATTACAGATCATGTTCGAGGGCAAGGCGCGAGCCGGTTTAAAAACGGAGCGTACACGATAGTACACGAGTATTTTAAACCGGCTCGTAACACAGCCATCGGGCATTAGATGTGGTTTTGAAAACAGTTTTAGTCGATGGTGGTCTTGTAGTATTTAACCCCAACCCGAAATTCAGCTAGTTCTTTGGCGGACGTCGGCAGACACCATTTGACCTCTGCAAAAAAGCCTTCGTAGAGGTCATCATGAAGCGAATCCGGATGATAATTTTCCATCATAATGTAAATATCAGAGCCCGGATCCACCCCATCCGGCGTGATAAAACACATTCCATCCGCTGAATGGTCACACATCATCGCACGATAGAAATGATCGGTATTATGGTAGGCAAAAACGATGGGAGCATTATTTTTAATGCGATCAAACACCCTTCGATCGTTATTTTCCATCATGACGCCCCTTTCAGGTCGGGGTTTATCGGGTCAGGATGTTTCCAGTCAGATAGTCGGTCAGGAGAAAATAAATCAGGCAGGTTCACTTATTATATTATCAATCATATTGAGACGGATGTCAATCAAAAATTATAGTGATATCAAACAAATGGATGACATGTTGATTCCAGCGGAGCGACCGGAACCAATAAAAAAAGCCCACATTTTTGCCCGCAAACTGCGGCATCCAATGCGGCTTGGTGGTCATATCGTACCCCCTTGTCCGATCATAAAGGATAGTTTGGCTGTAACTGCCGGATATTTTATCGATAATCACAGTAACGGTTTTAAGATTGCCAGCACAACTGCTTAAGTTTGCTCGCCAACCGACCGATAGGCAAATTATAGGTTTCGCTGAATGCTGCAGAAGACGCATTTTAGCCCCTCCTGCTTTGCAGGTTGCGGTAAAATGCCGCCAATACCATGTGAGCCATAACAGAAGGAGAAAACCGTATGGGTACCAATAATCTCGTTTTTTTAGAAAATTTAGAATGGTTTGACGACACGGGCCAGGAGCTGGTTCACCGCCTGCCGGAAGAAGGTTCAGGGGAAATCAAATACGGCGCTCAACTGACCGTACGCGAAAGCCAGGCCGCCGTCTTTTTCTATAAGGGCAAAGCGGTCGGTGCTTTTGGTCCGGGCCGGCACACCCTTAAAACCATGAATATTCCGCTGTTGACCAAAATCGCCAGTTTGCCCTGGGGCGGAACCAGCCCCCTACGGGCGGAGATGTACTTTATTAATTTAAAAGTATTCACTAATCTGAAGTGGGGCACGCGCGATCCGGTGGCGTTTAAAGATTCAGAGCTGGGATTGATACGGTTAAGAGCGTTCGGTGTTTTTAACCTGCAAGTTGTCCAGCCCGTCTTGTTTGTGAACAGTTTGGTCGGCACCCAGGGTATTTTCACCACCGCTGAGATAGAAGAATATTTAAACCGCGTGATTGTGTCCCGTTTTAATGATTATATGGGCGAAAGCATTGATTCCATTTTGAACCTGCCGTCCAAATATGATGAATTATCCCAAGGGCTTTCAGAGCGTTTGGCTGAAGATTTCAGTCGTTTTGGCATTTGCATGACGCATCTTTACATTAATGCCATCACGCCGCCACCGGAGGTCCAGCAAGCCATAGATGATCGCAGCCGAATGGGCGTTTTCGACGACATGAACAAGCTCATGCAAATGAAAGCCGCAATGGCCATGGAAAAAGCCTCCGAATCGGAGGGGGGATCTGGCATGGGGATGGGTACCGGGCTTGGATTGATGATGCCGGCCATGTTTGCCCAGTATTTTGCCACAGCCCAACCCCAATCGGAACAACATCATCCCCAGGCGAAATGCCCGGAATGTGATAATTCTATACCTGCGAAGTCGAAATTCTGTCCGGATTGCGGCCACCAGCTATTGGTGTTTGAGCAATGTCCACGTTGCTCCAAAAATCTAACGCCGACAGCGAAATTTTGTTCGCGTTGCGGCCATGCAGTTGAAGAAAAAGACGCAACAAAATTCTGCCCAAATTGCGGAAATGAAAATTTAGCGGATGCCGTTTTTTGCAATGAATGCGGCGAAAAAATGAAATAGATCATTTAATTCGTTGACGACCCATTAAGCGGTTCACTGGAGCGTCCTGAAGCCTGTCAAACGTCCCGCCCGCTCACCTGAATGGCTTTTGGTCGTGTTCAGTGGGTGCTCTGTGACACGCTGACCAGACGGAGACAAGCATTAATTTTTTAATTGAACATCAGTGTCCCCAATGCGGCGCGCCTGCCGTAATGGAAGAAACCGATCGTCTGTTTGCCTGCAAATTTTGTCGGGTGAAATCATATTTGAAGGCACCGGATGTTTTTCGATACATGCTGCCCAGCGCAGCACCGGCGTCCAAGGACCTGCTGTATTTTCCTTATTGGCGCTTTAAGGGGATGCAGTTTTCCTGTGCCAACAATGGCGTCGACCATAAATTTGTTGATGTTAGCTATCAAGCCATATCATCCCCTGTTTTTCCGGTGAGTCTGGGCCTGCGCAGCCAGGCTTTGAAACTTAAATTCATAACACCTGAAACCGAAGGCCGATTTCTGAAACCCACCCAGTCTTTGACACGCATCGGACAAATTTTCGATAAGCGCTTCGACAAGACACTTCCCAAACCCGTGCTGCATCATGCTCATATCGGAGAGACCATCAGCCTAATTTATGCCCCCTACTATATCGAAAACCGATTATATGATGGTGTCCTCAACAGCCCGATTTCAGCCCCTGCATTGGATGCCTCGGAATTGAATCAACTGCCGGATGAGAATCCGCACTGGCGCATTCACTTTATGGCGACATTATGCCCCAATTGCGGCTGGGATTTAGACGGAGAGAGGGATTCGCTGGTATTGCTGTGTCAAAATTGCAAGTCGGCCTGGTATCCGGTGGGCAAAAGCCTCAAACAGATCAAATTTTGCACGCATCCGAGCGATGACAAAAATGCCCTGTATCTGCCCTTCTGGCGTATTAAATGTAGGATCAGCGGTTTAGAGCTTCAATCCTATGCGGATTTAATTAAGGTTGCCAACATTCCCAGAGTTGTTCAACCCGGATGGGAAAAAATCGGCTTCCGTTTCTGGGTGCCCGCATTCAAGGTACGCCCTAAGATATTTATGCAACTTTCAAAAAATATGACCCTCGCCCAGCTTCACACCAAACATGTCGAGGAACTGCCCGAAGCGCGACATTATCGCATAAATTTACCGGTAACAGAGGCCAACGAAAGCTTAAAGGTTAATCTGGCCAGCTTTTTAAAACCCAAAAACCAATTGATAGACGTCCTTCCGCTGGTCAGTATCACCGCTCGAAGCTTTGCAGCGGTGTATGTCCCTTTCATCGAAAAACACCATGAGTATATCCAGCCTGATTTGCACTTTGCCATCAATAAAAACACGCTAAAGCTTTCTGAGCATTTTTAGTCCCAATTGAAAAAAATGCTGAAGCATGCGATATATGGGGTATGGTTGAATCTCAGTCGCCCACTGCGGATATCCTCATCGACCAATTTTGCAATTTTTTAGTGGTTGAAAAAGGATTATCAAAAAAAACCCTTGAGGCTTACAGCCGGGATCTTATTCGTTATCGGCATTTTCTGGCGCAGCAAAAAATAGAGTCTTTTACGGAAAAAGACACCCCATTTATCCTAAAATATTTAATTCATCTCAGAAAATCCGGTTTAGCGGCACGCTCGCGTGCACGGCACCTGGTGGCGATCAGGGGCTTTTACCGTTTTCTGGTTCGCGAAAAAATCCTTGGCCATGATCCGGCCAGACTGGTAGATCTACCCAAGACCCGCTTGACATTGCCCGATGTTTTGTCGCGAGAGGATATTGAGCGTCTTCTACAGGCCCCCGATAGCGACAAACCGCTGGGCGTCAGAGACGCCGCAATGCTTGAGCTTCTTTATGCTGCCGGACTGCGTGTGTCGGAACTCGTTCATGTAAAGCTACAGGATATCAATTTGGAGGCCGGTTTTGTGCGTATCATCGGCAAAGGTGCCAAAGAAAGAATTGTGCCGATCGGCATGCAGGCCAGAGAAAAAATTCAAGCTTATCTCCGAACTGTCAGATCAAAACAGTTAAAGCAAGGCTCAAGTCCTTTTATGTTCATTGCCCGGGGCGATCGGCCGATGACCCGCCAGGGGTTTTGGAAACTGCTGCGGCGTTACGCACTGAAGGCAGGTCTTGAAAAAAAAATAACGCCCCACAGCCTGCGACATTCTTTTGCCAGCCATCTGCTGGAGGGGGGCGCCGATTTGCGGGCCGTGCAGGTTATGCTGGGGCATGTGGACATATCGACAACCCAAATCTATACACATGTCACCCGAGATCATCTGAAGAAATTGCATCGCAAGTTTCATCCCCGCGGATAAGCCAGCTGGTAAATGAACGCAGAAAACAATCGGCTGGCGGGATCTTTAGTGTGTAAAGATTTAAAAGGCAACGGCGTAAGTTGAATTAAATTGGTCGACGGTGCGCAACAAGGCCGCCGGCAGTCGCTGACGAACCTGAGTGATGATATCGGCAGGTATTTGACCATAATGGGCTTGGGCAATACCGCCGGCAATACAGGCCATGGTATCACTGTCTCCTCCCAGCGAAACGGCCTGGCGGATGGCATCTTCAAAATTCTTTGACTCCAGAAATGCTGTAATCGATTCGGGCACCGATCCCTGGCAGGAAATATCAAAGGCGTAATGCGGTCGGATTTCCGCTAACGAACGATCCAGATTATAGTGGAATCGATGACGGATCTCACGGCGAATGTCCGATTTCTCGGCGCCTTGTCGTGCCAGAAAAATAGCGAGCGCCGTTGCCTGGGCCCCTTTAATCCCCTCAGGGTGATTGTGGGTAACCGCAGCCGAATTTCGGGCTTCGTGTAAAACATCACGGACGGAATCAAAGGCGAATCCCACCGCGCTGACCCGCATGGCTGAGCCATTGCCCCAGCTGTTATAAGGCCTGGGGTCGTCGGACTGCATCCAGCTGAAAAAAGACATACCATATCCAGCCGTCGGATACCTGCGTCCATAAGATTTCAAAACAATTGCATAATCAGTGCGGTTTAAAATGGCGTCGGCTACGGCGACGCTCAGGACCGTATCATCAGTAAAGCGGGACGTATTTGAAAAGAGTGGAAATGTGGTTGTTTTAATTGGGCTCTGCTCGAAAACCGACCCGACAATATCTCCGGCAATAGCGCCTATCATATTCTTCAGTCGACACGGCTATCCGCCAGAGCCGGCATCGCGCATAGATCAACCTGCTCGATGGACGAGACAAATATTTTACAGGGTGGACAGAATTTCTTGGGTTTGCCCCGTCCGGTCCAAATCAGCTTCATTCGATGATTGCTGCCACATTTAGGGCAAACGCAGTCTACTGTAAGGGGTTCTTTCAATTTGATTTGGCGAACAACGGTTTCCTCGTCTTTTTTCAACTGGCTTCTTTTGGATGCGGCCATTTTAATTTCTCCTTGCGTTAGAAATTTCCAATCTGTTGATTCGACTTTCTTAAGGCACCCCCTTTGTCGGACCGCTCCTTTCCATCTGCATTCGCTTTTTTTGGGTCTCACTTGGCAGCGTATGTCACGATGCTCGCAAGGACATCTTACTGCTGCAATTTAGGTTGTCTGATACTTTTTGAGAAGATCCTTGATCGCTTCTTCGAGCAAAGCGCCCAGAGACTTATCCAGATCGACGGCTAGGTGTTTGAGCGCCTTGAGAATTTCCTGATCGATGCGCGTTGAAAAGGTCTTCTTCTGACTCATGAAATAAAACTTATATTATATGAAAATATAAATCAAGAAAAAAATAATTATTAATTGATTAATTTTGTAAATATATAATGCTAGCATTATTAGAACCGGGTTTCCCGGTTGGCCGATGCGTGCATATTAACAGTTGGGGGTTGAGGATATCGCTTTCAGAAGTGACATTGACATTGATGCCAGAAATGTGAAATCAGAGAATATGCAGCTTAGTGGAGGATCTGGTGGTCGGTTTGCAAGGGTTTAATTTCAATATGTGTTATGTTTTAGTGGATCAGCATTATTTCAACAGGTCTATGGGAATGATTCTGAATGTTCCCTGCCCCATGGTCAGCAAATCGCCTTGCCGATTATGAATATCGGCGCGTACAAAACTGGAACGACCTGTTTTGTGGGTGCACCAGGCAGAGCACAAAAGCACGTCGCTCTGTGCGGGTTTCAAATAATGAATATCAATATTGATCGTGGTGCAATTATAACCGTCATCCAGCAGCGACCAGACTGCCCATGC
>JASFNW010000143.1:0-13757 GCA_050116835.1 Desulfobacterales bacterium | reverse complement strand
GTAAATTGCTTTAAAAACGCTCGGATTTTGTTCGAGAGCAAGGCGCAAATTGCTGCGAAAGCGGAGCGTACACGATAGTACGTGAGTATTTCGCAGCAATTTGCAGCACTGCTATCGGGCAAAAGATCAGGGTTTTTAAAGCAATTTTAGATGTTTTTGAGCAGCTTATTCGCCGGCGAGTGCTCCATGGCCTCGCCGAATTCCTGTAATGCTTCGGACAGGGCCTCATAATCCTCGGTCCTGGCAACCGGGATATTATCGGTCCCCGTCTGGTCGAGCGCATCTAAAACATACTGAATGCTCATAATGTTGATGTCGCGGGCAGGTTGATAGGCGAACTCCTTATCGGCCTTGGTGCGGGTTTCCGCCACCAGGCCGCTTTCAACCAGGTCGAAAATAATATGATGCACCAGCCGGACCGGCATGTTCAGATGATGCGAAATTTGGGAATAGGTTAAGGGTTTTTCGCCGTTTGAAAAATTATGTACCAGCAGGTGGGTCACTTGCAAGGTAAGCAGTTTCTTAAATCCAGGGCTGATATTCAGGCAATCCGGCTCATATTCATATGTGTCCACATTTTGATTCGCAAAAGACAGCTCGGCACCGAAAAGCACGATCCACCAGCTGATCTGAAGCCACATCAGAAACAACGGCAGAGCGGCAAAACTGCCGTAAATGGCATTGTATTTAGCGGCAGCGATTTGAAAACTGATATAGGCCCATTGGGCAATCTGGTAAAGTGTCCCGGCAACGACACCGCCGACCAGGCCGGCTTTAAATTGCACCTTGGTATTGGGCATCAGGACATACAGAAAAGTGAAGAGCATCCAGACAAGGATGTACGGTAAAAAGTTCAGCATGAAGGAAATGAATGGACTGAACATTCCCAATAAAGCAATGCGTTGAGTTATCTGCTCGACCTGGGTGGTGATAAACACCGTGGCACTGCCGGACATAATAATAAAAAGAGGACTGATGAGCATGATCGCCAGATAATCACTGAATTTCCGGCCCCAGCTCCGGCCGGTTTTTATTTCCCAGATGTCATTGAAGGATCTTTCGATGTGATTGAGCACCTTCAATGCGGACCAGAAGAGAACGGCCAGGCCGATACCGGCAATGATTCCGCCTTTCGTTTCCTGCAAAAGGGAGCTGGAGAAGGTGATCACTTTTTCAATGATTTCTTCCTGACCGCGAAAATTTGCGTACAATCTTTTTTCGAGTATTTTTTCAAATCCGAAGCCTTTGGCAACACCAAAGAACATGGCAACCACCGGCACGACTGACAGAAGCGTATAAAATGTCAGTGAAGAGGCCCTGACAAAACACTTGTCCTCATCAAAGCCCCGGATCGCCAGGATAATAATTCGGAGCTGTTTGATCAGAAAGGATTTACCGAACGGCAGGTCGGCCAGTCGGATTCGCCAGATATCCACCCGGATAAAATCAATCACCCGCAGAATCAAGTTCCGTATATCGGGTTTTTTTGAGGGTTTCATGAGTATCCCGCTGAGCTAAAAGTCCGCGGCGTGTTGCCCGTGGTCCGCTGATCACATCCATTTCGCAACGGACGACAACCAACGGACAACTGACAAGATGGCAAAAATGCCCCCCTTATTTTATGCTTTTCAAAACCGCATATGACTTCATAAAAGTCGGAAAACCGGCCGTAGGTATCAGCAGCAACAAAGCATGTTTGATTTCATCTTCGGTGACACCGGCTGCGGCGGCTTTGCGAATGTGGGTTTCAAGGGCGCGCTTGTGATTGCAGGCAGCGGAAATCGCGATTTTAATCAACCAGCGGGATTTTTCCGGCAGCGGTCCACCATGCTTGTGAACTTCTTCACCCAGGGCCGCGTGTTTGGCATGAATCTTGGGAAATTCTTTTTTGAACTCGCTAAAAATTTTGTGAACATCTTTCATAACGGTCACCGTGATGATTAATGCTAAGAATGAAGATTAAATGGGCCGACGTCAATCAGACGTCAGGTACCGACGACGATGCCGCCGTCAACCCGCAGGGTTTCGCCGGTAATAAAACTGGCGTCATCGGATGCCAAAAAAAGATAGGCGTTGGCAATATCACGCGGTTGGCCCATGCGCGCGAGCGGTGTGCGCGCTTTCATGCCTTCAATGATTTTAGGCGGCATGGAGGCTAAAATGTCGGTGGCCGTGAACCCGGGGGCCACGGCGTTAACCCGGATATGGTAGCGGCCCAGTTCGCGTGCCCACACTTTGGTCATGCCGATCACACCGGCCTTGGTGGCCACGTAATTGGTTTGACCTAAATTTCCATCAAGGCCGACAACACTGCTGGCATTCAGAATAACACCGCTTTGTTGTTGAATCATAATCGGGGCCACCGCCTGGGTGCAATTGAAAACACCTTTGAGGTTGATGGCAATAACCAGATCAAAATCCGCCTCGGTCATCTGTTTTACCAGTTCACCTTCTTTAACCTTAACCAGCAAACTATCGCGCACAATCCCGGCATTGTTGACCAGCACATCGATCCGACCGGATGTATCCATCACATGAGTCATCCATTTTTCAACCGACGCTTTATCGGTCACATCCACCCGGTAAAATTCAGCATCATGGCCGATTTCATTGATGGCCGCCTCGCCTGCATTCTGATCCACATCACAGATAACGACATGGGCGCCCTCTTCCGCAAAGCGCTCGGCAGTGGCCTTGCCAATACCGGCGGCACCGCCGGTGATCAGGCAGACTTTATTCTTTAAACGCATGGGTGTTTCCTCCTTTCCATCTCTGAAAAATCCCCTATCCATCAAATAACTACAGGGGCTCAAACGCCAGATAGGTCTCTTTTGTATCTCCCACTTCCGTGTGCAAATATTTCACTTTCAGCGGCATTCCCACTTTGATGTCTTCCGGTTTGTTGGGGTCCAGCCCTTCAATCCGTGCATCGACGCGACCGCCTTCATCCAGTTCCACAACACCGGAGATGTAAGGATTTTTGCGGTTGTAGCCCTGAGCAATCATGAAAGGAGGTGCAATGGTGATGCAGGTAAAGGCAACCAGACGTCCGGTGCCCTTCATCGTCACCCATTCCATATCGGAGCTGAAGCATTTGACGCATATAGAACGAGGGGGCACATAGCGGGCGTCACATTTTGTGCATCGGGACCCCATCAGTTTTTCTTCCTTCAAGTACTGCTCATAGGTAATATCGCTAAAAGGCTTCTCTTCCATTGAGTGTCTCCTTTGATCAAGGGTTCAAAGGTTCAGCGTTCAAAGACTTATTAGCTACTGGCTTCTTGCTGCTGGCTACTTGCTTCTATCTGTTCTCAACTGATTTCCTTCTTCAAGTCAAAAGCCAGAGACCAGCAGCCAGCGGCCCTATGTTTTGAACCTTTAAACCATTGTACCCTGCTTGCCCTCCGAAGCCTTAGAGGCGGATGAGGGAACGGTTATCTTCTCTCCAAAATGGTGAACGTACAGGTCCCGCCGGTGCCGCCCAGATTATGGGCTGCGCCGATCCGCAAATCACCGGCCGGCACCTGGCGCTGACCGGCCTTACCTCTGAGCTGGGTCCAAACTTCATAAAGCTGAGAGATCCCGGTGGCGCCCACCGGATGCCCCTTGCATTTGAGCCCGCCGGATGTATTGATCGGTTTGATTCCATCCAGACGTGTTGCGCCGTCTGCAATCGCCTTGTAGCCTTCGCCGGGTTTGAAAAAGCCTAAATCTTCGATGTGCACCAACTCGGCGATCGAAAAACAATCGTGCACTTCGGAGAACTGGATGTCATCCGGTGTCAGTCCGGACATCCCGTATGCCTCCTGGGCCGCATAGCGTGTAGCTTCAAAATAAGTCAGATCGTCACTGGCATGAAACCCCCGACCGCTGCCCTGTCCCAATCCAGCGACGGTGATCGGATCGTCGGTAAAGTTTCTGGCGATCTCCTCGGCCACCAGCAACATGCAGCTGGCCCCGTCACTGATCGGGCAACAGTCAAAAAGATGCATGGGCCAGGCAACCACCGGGTTTGCACGCGGATCAGCGAGAAAATCCTTTTCGGTTTGCCAGTCCGGCGCGATACCCTCCCTTTTTTCTAAGCTCTCCTTCTTTTTGTTCATCAGATCCGCGATGGTGACGGGAAACTGGGCTTTGGGATTCAGCGGTGCATTGTTGTGGCTTTTGATGGTGATATTCATCAGATGCTCCCGGCCGGCGCCATATTTGGCAAAATAGGCTGTGGCCACCGCACCAAAAACGCCGGGGAAGGTAAATCCCGCCCGCCCTTCATAGGGCACCGTCGCCAGAGCGAGCCCCTCGGCGACCTCCTCGGTGGTGCGTTTGGACATCTCTTCCACGCCGCCGACCAGAACCATATCGTAAAACCCGGAGGCAATTGCAAAAACACCCTCTCTGAAGGCCAGGGCACTGGAGGCACAGGCGCCTTCGGTGCGGGTCGCCGGCTTGGGGGCAATGCCCACCAGGTCAGAGATGATCGGCCCCCAGTGGGACTGATGCATAAAATAGTCATTGCTAAAATTGCCCAGATAAAGGGCATCGATGTCTTTTGGGTCAACCCCCTTGTCCACCGAACCGATCAGTTCCCTGAAGGCATCGGCAAACAGATCCTTGGAATCTTTATCCTTGAACATGCCGAATTTGGACATCCCGGCCCCGACGATGGCCACCCCGCGACCGAGTTTCCTGGTTTTTTGCATGACAAACATCTCCCTGCTTTATAGTTTCTCACTGCATCTAGCGGCAACAACCGTCAAAAGGCCTTTAACACCGCCTCCAAATACTTCGGGTTATGGTAAAGTACAGCGATTTCACGCCGCTACATTGACGCCATTAGCAGGAATATATGTTCATATCAAGAACTTTTATCGGTAGATATTAATGTCAGTGCAAGACGATCTTCCGAATCGCTGCGCAGCAATCGCGTTTTTTGCTCGGCCGGCGGCTATACGGATACAGGTGACGGCGCCCGTTGACATCAAGGAAAAACTTTTGTTAACGTGCGGTTATTTCACATCAATGGAGGGTTGGAAATGATCGTAAAATCCCAGACCCTAAAACTCGCTGAAGCGTTCTTTACCGAAAAGGGTGGGGTCATTCAGGAAGCTGTCGTCGCCTATGAAACATACGGACAAGAGGGGCTACCCACAATACTGATCACTCACGGGGGACTGAGCAGTCATCACGCAGCCGGTCGATACGCAAAAAAGGATCCTTTGCCCGGATTCTGGGACGATATCATCGGCCCAGGAAAAACGATTGACACACATCAGTACCGGGTTCTTTCGGCAAACACTCTGGGAAGCATGTACGGTTCTGCCAGCCCATTGACGATCAACCCGGCTACCGGCAAACCATATGGCCCGGACTTTCCTGAGATAACGCTCATTGATATGGTTCGTTTTTATAAGGCCTTTTTGGATCAGATGGGTGTCACTCGCCTTGCGATGATCGCCGGACCTTCCATGGGCTCATTGCAGGCGCTTCAGATGGCAGCCCTTTATCCGGATTACGTCGATTCCGTGGCGGCTGTTGCAACGGCCGGCAGAATGACACCATCCGGGATGTGCATTCATCATTTCATGATCAATGCGCTTCAGATGGATCCGGCGTTTAATAACGGGCGGTATAAAATTGGAGCCCCCAAGTTAGCGCTTCACTTAATACAACAGGTTGCCCGAATATACTATACCCATGAAAGATTTATTAAAGAAAGATATTGGGATACAGTGCCGGAAGGCAAAGACTCGCAGGCAAAACGAAGTCTGAACGCCAGGGACTATTTGCTTGCCGGAGTTGAAGAGCAAATAGAGGGCAGAGACCCGAATTGCTATATCCGCATTTTAAATGCCATTAATAGTTATAATTTGGGTAGAGATACAGGAGATTATAATAAAGGGGTTCAACGCATAAAATGCCCGGTTTTGCTCATTAATATTTCCACAGATGCAGAATTTCCGCCTTATTGGGCCGAGGAACTGGCAGAAATACTCAACCGAAAGAATCCGGGTCAGGCGCAAGTTAAAATTATAGATTCAATATGGGGGCACATGGGCTGTGTTCAAGAAGGTGAGGTTATCGGAAAACGTATAGCGGATTTTTTATCTAAATAAAGAAAACGGGTTTACGGCCGATTTACCGGATACAATCAGGTTAACGTATTGAAATGATATCTGTGTTGGCACGTATCTTGCTCTTTTTAAACGCAATTTTACACCTCAAGGAGCATGCGAATGCCGGACAACCTGATGAACCGATTCCCCTGCGCATTGAACCAACTTGAAGCTATCAAAATACCCCTCAAAGCAACTACAGAAATTCTCGATCAAGGTATTCGATCCCTTTCTTTAGGTTTCGATCTGAATGCCAACTTCCAGCAACTCGGATTCAAGCTGGCCCAACGATGGTACGGCCTTTTTAACGGTGGGCGGCCGAAATCCTCCAGTCATTACACAGCCTTGCAGTACCAGACACTCAATAATTATTGCGCTGTTTTCAAAAATCTATGGTTAAATGCCCTAAAACAAATGCGCCAGGAGAAACGGGGGGAGTTGGAATTTATCCGCCTGTTTACCGAACCGCTTCCTGTCCAGGATTGGACGGAGGCCTATGACCGTAGCCGCATCCTGCTTGAGCTGCCGAGCTTGAGGGTAATTGACATGTCGGCTGAGGTCAAGCACACCCTTCATAATTATGCTGTGGTATTTGCGCCGCGTGCCGGGCATCACTCCAACATTGCCGAACGGGTAGCACTGTATTTGAGAGATCAAGGGCTCACCCGTATGGCGATTGTGGAACAAAAATGCGCAGATGATATTCCCCTCTATGTCGACCAAACACGTCATCGGGAAAACTTCGATAGCCAGATTGACCAATACAAGCAAGTATTGACCCATCTGAAACAGCTTTCCGGATACCCGCCCCATCTGATTGCCATATGCCAGCCCGGCCCTTTGTTGATGAGTACCCTGATCCTGAATCCGCAACTGGGAAAAACCTTCGGTTCGGCAGGATCACCCATGCATACCGAAGCAGAAAAAGGCGTATTAACCGATTTCGCCCGCTTGATGGGAGAAAGTTATATCGATGAGCTGATGCGCTGTTGCGGTCGCACAATTACCGCCAAACGCCCGGGACATGGAAGGCAGAGCTTTGACGGGGCGCTGCAGGTCCTGGGGTTCTATTATTTGGGAATGGATCAGCATGTTCGAAACTTCAAGCGGCTTTTGCTGGACTTAAAGCAGGGCAACAGCAAATCAGCCGAACGCCAGATGGAATTTTACCGGTGGTATCATACGGTGCATCATTTTCCGGCCGGTTTTATACGGGATACCTATAAAAAAATTTTCGTTAGAAATGAGCTGATCCGGGGTAAACTTTCCGCCGGCAACCAAATCATCGATATTAGGGATTACCCCGACCATGTCCCTATTTGGGCCCTCGGGGGCAGCCGGGATAAAATTGCACCTCCCCTTCAAGCCACCGGCCATCTGGAGTTGATCAACTCTATCTCAAATGACGGCAAATTAAACTTAATCTGCAACGGCGGCCATATGGGTTTGTTTCGATCGGAGAAAATTCTGAAAGCCTTTTATTCCAAGATTGCAAGGTTTATATTGGATCGAAGCGATCGTATTGTGGGGCTGTAGAGCGGAAGTTTCGGTGCGCAAACACCGCATCACTCCGGCAAAATTTGCCGAGCGGCAATGTCGGCGATTATTCCTGAGGCTTCTTTTTATCGGCTTTTTTTTCTTCAGATAGCTTTTCGAAAACTGCCTTAAAGGGATTCGCCTGCATCAGGCTTTTCTGAGTTGCCTCGGAGAAGCCCAATCCCATATCCAACCATTTTTTAAACTGGTCGTCCATCGAACTTTTGTAAGCCAGGTAGCTTTTAAAAGCTTGCTGCAGATAATTTTCAAAAAAATCGACCAGCATGTTATCACCATACCGAATGATCATATACAGGAGCGGCTCCGGCAACAGTACGTTTTTATTTTTGGCTTCCTCCAATACGATCTGGGTGAGGATAAAAGCGGTAACGTCATCTTTGTTCTTCGCGTCGATGATTTTTACCTGTTGACCGTTGCGGATTCTTTCGGCGACTTCATTGAGGGTCACGTAACGGCTCTTTTGGGTATCGTACAGTCGCCGGTTGGCATATTTTTTCAACAAAATTTTTTCAGCCATTGTATGTCCTGTTGATTGTCACATTGCAACAATATATCAGATTTATATAGTACACACTTATTGAAAAGATTATAATAATATATTATAAACTAATTATTACAATATACTATAACACATCTTGAATTTTAAAAAAACAAAAAAATTATAATTTTTTTTTGTGCAGTGCACAATTATTAATTGACAAATCAGATTTGAACCCCTATAGTATTTTCCAAAGAGGTCACAAGAATGGTTCTATAAAACAGGAGGACACCCTAACATGATCCCAAGCCAGTTTGCAAAACAAATGATTGATTTTCAAAAAACAACCTTTGACAACATTTATGATTCCATGGTTATGATTCATGACCACGCGGAAAAATTGACCTTTACGCTTTTTGAACAGGCCAACTGGATTCCGCAGGAAAGCAGCCGGCTCGTTACACAATGGTCTGAAATCTGTAAAAAGGGGCGCAATGATTATAAGTCGGCAATGGACGATATCTTTACCCGGTTAGACGATTTATTCGCAGCCGATAATGAAGTTCGCTCGGAAATATAACGACCACCCCATAAATAAGGAGGCATCTCAAATGGACCAAAAACAAATTGCAAGGCAGATGATTCAATTTAACAAAACCGCTTTTGACAACAGTTTCAATGCCATGACCATGGTGTACGAACAGAATGAGAAAATGGTCACCACCTTCCTGCAACAGGCGACCTGGATGCCCGAAGAAGGCAGAAAGGCCATTGAGAATTGGATGCAGTCATACAAAAAGGGCTGCGAAGATTTCAAAAAAATGGCGGACGAAAATTATCAGAAAGTAGAGGCGTTTTTCGCCGGCTCCGGAGAATAAGACGCTGTCATGTGCAGACGGATGCAAGCAAGGTTCATGGCGTTGCCGTCATGAACCTTGCAGCAAATTTGAATAGGAGTAACTGCTTATGAACGAACGCAAAGAACCTTCTGACTATTCATCCATTCTGTCCCAAACCCTCGACAAAAACATTTCAGCCGTTTATCACCTTATGAACATCACCCAGAACTATCTTGCCGGGCTTTCCCGATATGCCGCCGATTTTATGATTCCTTATCTGATTTCCACCACTTATTTCAAAAAAGCAGAGGATGAAAAACTATTGCGCACCTCCCCCTTGGATAGTCTGTCCGCCTACCTTAAACTGTTGGATTTTAATCTTAATATTTTCAACCGGGGCCTTTTTGGCGGGCTTGCGTCCATCAACGGTTTCACCCAGTTTGAAATGAGCAGCTTCATTGCTGCCGTCTATAATACTTTTTTAAATGCGGATGGGGAGGATCTATATGACTTTGTCGAGCGCCAGGCGCGCCTAATGGATCTGGTCGTCAATATCTACCCCCAGGCGATCGAGGCGATTGAACCCGAGTATGGTTTTCATTTTGAGCGGGGAGAACACGAGCTGGTGGCGGAGACGGACCATTTTTACCTTTATCAGGTCTCTCCCACGGATAAAAATCAAAAAATCAAAAAATCCGGCAAACCCATTATCATCATTCCCCCCTATGTCCTGGGCGCCAATATCCTGGGATTTTTACCTGGTGAAAACAGAAGTTATGCGCACTGTTTTGCCAACCGGGGAATTCCGACCTATATCCGAATCTTAAAAGATATCGAATCAACAGAAGCCCTTCAGGTCATGACCGGTGAAAATGACGCCCTGGATACCCGGCTGTTTTGTGAAACCGTCATGCAACGCCACGGCAAACCGGTGACCCTAAACGGCTATTGCCAGGGCGGGTTCTCCGCTTTGTGTAATCTGCTTACAGGCGAGCTGGATGGACTCGTGGATGCGTTTATCACCTGCGTTGCTCCGATGGATGGTACGCGCAGCAAGGGGCTGGCGGACTTTCTAAACACCCTGCCCAGCCGGTTCAACGACCTGTCTTACGGCACCAAGACGCTGCCCAGCGGGAATCGGGTGGCCGACGGCAAACTGATGGGCTGGGTCTACAAGCTGAAAAGCATCGAAAACGAGTCGCCGATTTCCGCATTTTACCGGGATCTGATGATGTTTGCCCGACAGGGCAAGAAAGATATACAAATCAGCAAGACCGCGGCAGGCCTGAATTTCTGGCTGAACAATGAGCGTTTCGACCTGCCCCTGGAAATTACCAAGCTGAGTTTTGCCTCTTATAACGTTCCGATTACAAATGATGGGACGCTGCCGGTTAAATTGTTCGGCAAGAAACTCAACTTGAAGCGCCTCAAAGAGATGGCCATCCCCTGGTTGATTTGCTACGGCACGGGCGATGATTTGGTGGAGAAGGAAACCGCGCTGGCACCGTTGGATCACATCGAGGCAGAGGTCACGCCTTTTCCAAAAGGGCATGTGGCCATCGCCACCTCGTGGTCGGATCCCAAGTCGGCCTGTGCGCTACACACCCGCTTCGGAGACGGAAACTGGCGGGGACCGGTTCGCTTTCAGCTTGATCTGGATGGCTCAGCTACGGGGTCATGATCGCAGAATAGGAGCGCAAAGACCGGTGATGCGAAAGGCAGCCATGGATAAGCAGTTTCTTGAATTTCTGGGACATTTTTTTCTGAATGCCGCCAAAGGTCAAAAACAGCTTGAAGATATGACCCAATGGGTCGGCGGCGGATTGAGCGGCTTCGATGAGCTAACGCGCATGTTTCGCGAATTCTACGGTATGAACGGGCTGCCGCCGGCTTCATCGGATTACGCCAGAGCCTGGAAAATAGCCTCGGAAAATTTCAAAAAATCGTATCATGAGTGGCTAAACCTCATGAATGTCATTCCCAAAAGCGAATATCAGACCCTGGAAAAAAAGTGCGCGGCCCTGGAGCAAAAGGTTGCATCGCAGGATGAAATCATCCGGCAGTTGCGAAAACTGCTCAGTGAAAAGGGGCTGCCCTATGCAGATGCGGTAGAGGGCTTTAGCCAGATGATGGAAGAGCAGGGGCGTCAATTCCAGTCACTCATGATCAATTTGGGCAAGGTCTTTAAAAAGGAATGATCTTCATTATTCTAGTGCGGCATGCTTTAGGCGGTCTGACGGCCGCAGCGTCCCGAACGACACGGTCGTTTTACATCAATCCAGGCTTGCCGTAACGCCTGGGTTGCATATCTAAAACCATGAGCGATGGCTCCAGATATCTTCTTCCAGGTCTTCCTTGGCTTTTTGAAGCGAGAGATACATGGAAGCGTTCTGGATGGCCAGAGCGCCCTGATGGGCCAGGGCTTGAACCATGGTAACGACGTCCTCTGGGAACTCCCGTTCGACACTGGCATACAGCCGTAACACCCCGATAATTTCATCCCGCGACTTTATCGGAGTAACGATCATAGAGACGATGCCTTCTTTTTTCATCTCTTTTTTGTATTGAATCCGTTCATCTGTGGTCGCATCTTTGATGATAAGGGTTTCGCCTTTGAGGGCCTGGGCGGCGCTCTGGGTTGCCGACACCGGTCCTTTGTCCAGGAATTCGTCACTGAGGCCATAGCTGGCCACCAGCTTCAAATCGCCGCTGTCTTTATCCAGCAAACGGATGGCAGCGCCTTTCATACCCAGCGCCTGACTGATATCGATCGTCAGGTTGTTTAAGATCTTTTTTATATCCAGACTGGAATTAATGTGCGAAGCCAGATCCAGAAAAAGCGTGGCGTTTTTCTGGATCCGGCCCAGCAGCCGGGCATGCTCAATGGCAATACCGCCCTGCTCGGCCAGGGCTGACAGAAAATCAATCTCGTCTTTGCTGAAATCCCTTGTCTTAGCGGTATACAGGGATAAGATTCCCTTGGTTTGGTTTCTGACCGTCACCGGAACGCTCAATATTGAGGCAATACCCTCGACCTTTTTGACTTCATGATGTTCCAGACGCGGATCGGAAGTGGCTTCCCGAAAATGAAGATGGCCTGCCTTGATGATCTCCTTGACAAGTTGCCGGGCTTTCATCGGTTTCTGATGCAAATAATTTTCGGACAACCCCTTCTGGGCCACCGGAACAAAGACATCCTCTTGCTCTTCGGCCAGAAACAAACAGGCGGCCTTGGCATCCATGGTATCGATGGCGCTCTGAACGATCAGGTCCAACAGTTTTTCACTGGAAAGGGTCGTTCCAAAAGCCTTGCTCACCTTGCAAAATGTTCTGAAATAATCCTTTTCCTTTGTCATCACCACTCTCCTCATTATCTGGATCGTTAAGCATGTTTTTTGCGCCGTCGGGTTGATTTCGCTTTTGCAGCAGCCTTGGTGGTTGACTTCTTTGCTGAAGTTGACTTTTTCTTGCGCGGCTTATGATCCGGTGCGTCTCTTTCCGCCAACCAGGCAGCTATCCGCGGCGCAAATTCTTTCTGGCACTTGGAGCTCACATAGATACCGATATGTCCGGTTTCCAGGCAGACATCGGTTGTGTCTTTGCTGCCGACCTCGCCCGTCAGTGGCTCACAGGCTTCCGGCGGAACCAGATGGTCAAATTTGCCATAAAAATTAATCAGTGGCATGGTGAGATTTTTCAGATTAACCCTTTTGCCCCCCACTTTGAGCTTACTTTGAATCAACAGATTTTTCTGGTAGAAATCTTTGATGAACTGCCGGAATGTTTCTCCCGGTAGATCCGGACTGTCAAAAATCCATTTTTCCATGCGTATAAAATTTTCCACAAACTTCTTGTTGTCCATGTTCTCAAAGAATCCCACATATTTGTCAATCATCAAACGGGCCGGATTCAGCAGCAGAAAGCCGAAATTCATGACATCGCCGGATATATTTCCATAGGTGTCGGTGAGCCGATCCGGGTCGATGGTTTTCATCCACACATGCAATAATCCCTTGTCTGTGTCGAAATTGGTCGGCGTTACCGTAGTGACCAGGTTTTTAATTTTGGCGGGATTCAAAGCCGAATAGATCACAGAAAAAGTTCCGCCCATGCAAATCCCCATGAGGTTTATCTTTTCCAGATGATGCTTCTGCCGAATGAAATCCACCATCGTATCCATGTAGCCATTGACATGATCGTCAATGGTCAGGAAACGGTCTTTGCGGGTCGGATAGCCCCAATCGATCATGTACAGATCGATACCGTGGTCTAAAAACGTTTCAACAACGCTTCTGCCCGGCTGAAGATCCAGCATGGTCTCCCGGTTGATAAGGGCATAGACCACCAACAGCGGCGTCTTTAACTTGATATCGGTCACCGGCATATAGTGCTTCAGTTTAACCCGGTCTTCCTGACACACGACTTCGTATGGCGTTGCGGCGATCTCAGAATCCAGGGGTCCGAGCAGGACATCTGAAGCCTTGTGAGCCCGTGCGCGAGCCTTATCGGCATCCTCGACGAGCTTTGACAGGATCAGATCTACCGGAATTTTAGGCTCATCCATGACATCACTCCTCATTTTTTTAACACTAAAGTTTAAGCGATGCTCATATTAATGATCCAACTTCTTTTCCAAAGCCTTTATCCGCTTTTTGAGCAGGTAAATCTCTTTGTAAAGATCATCCATATCTTTTTGGGTCGAAATGGGAAACATCGTCAGTATATCTTCTAGCAGGTCATTTTTCGCAGTCGAAAATTCGGACATAGCAT
>JASFNW010000142.1:0-13827 GCA_050116835.1 Desulfobacterales bacterium | reverse complement strand
GACAGCCAAATCCACAGCGACATCACCACCGATACGAAAATAATTCCGCTTAAAATCCAGCAGTATGTCCATCAGGGCCATGCGATCGATGAGGCCTTTCGACTGGCCGTCAACGATTTTGAAGGATCCCATGCCATCTCCATGCACACCGATCTGGCACCCGGCAAACTGTTTCTGGCGCAAAGAGGCAGCGGACAAGCGATTTTTGTCGGTATCGCAGATGAACACTATATGGCCAGCTCTGAGGTTTATGGCTTTGTGGAAGAAACCCCCTATTACCTTAAACTGGACGGCGAAAAAGCAATCACCGGCAAACAGGGGCGCACCCAGGGACAAATTTTCGTTTTGGACCAGACAAGCAACGGGGGCTTGGATGGCATCACTGCCTGTTTTTATGATGGCACGCCGTTGGCGCTTCAGGAAAGCGACCTAAAATATACTAAAATAACGACACGGGATATCGATCGTCAAAATTTTCCGCATTATTTTTTAAAGGAAATTTCAGAATCACCGGCATCAGTTGACAAAACACTGCAGAACCGATGGAAATTCAAAGAGGATGACCCATCGCAATATACGATTGCACTGGATGAAACGATCATCCCTCGATCCTTGCAAGAGGCACTGACAGCCGATCAGATAAAACGTATTTTTTTCATCGGTCAGGGCACCGCCGGTGTCGCCGCCTTGGCCTGTGCCAATATTCTGAATTACTACCTGGACAATCCCTCCACTCAGATCAGTGCCCTAAAAGCCTCGGAGTTTAGTGGCTTTCAATTAAATGAAAATGACAGCCGCCATACCATGACAGACACGCTGTTAGTGGCCATCAGTCAATCCGGCACTACCACCGACACCAATCGCACGGTTGATATGGTCAAAGAGCGCGGGGCTTTTACGCTGGCGATTGTCAATCGCCGCGATTCAGACATCACGTTTAAGGTGGACGGGGTGATGTATACCAGCAGTGGTCGGGATATTGAAATGTCGGTGGCGTCCACCAAAGCTTTTTATTCCCAAATCGTCGCCGGTGCTGTTTTGGGTTTGTATATCGCCAGATTAAAAAATCGCCGGGATGATGCATTCGCCGACCAGGAAATTCGGCGCCTTCTGGCCCTGCCCGCTCACATGCGCAAAGTCCTGGCCATGCGAGAAGCCATCAAGCAATCGGCCATGAAATTGGCCGTAACCAAAGCTTACTGGGCGTCTGTTGGCAGCGGCCCCAATAAAGCAGCCGCTGATGAAATACGTATCAAGCTCAGCGAGCTCTGCTACAAAACGATTTCTTCCGATTATGTTGAAGACAAAAAGCACATTGACCTGTCTTCCGAGCCGCTGATCATCGTGTGCGCTGCCGGTTCAAGAAGTACCGTCATCGGCGATATTATCAAGGATACAGCCATATTCAAGGCCCACAAAGCAACCCCTGTGGTCATCGTCAATGAAGGTGAAGAACGCTTCAATCCTTACGCCGTCGATGTTTTTCATGTTCCGGCGGTTGAAGAACACCTGGCGCCTATCCTGAATACACTGGTGGGGCATATCTGGGGCTATTATGCCGCGCTGTCCATCAACGAAGGCTCCCGGTTTTTGTATCGATTCCGGGAGGACCTGCAAAACAGCATAAAGGCGCATACAGAGGCGGGCTTAACGGTGTACGAAATTATTCTTGAAAAAGCATTTCAGGAAAAAGTCGCTCATTTTGACAAAGCGTTTAGAGCCCAAAAAACCAAAGAACAGTTTCCGGCTGCCATCGGATCGGATGTCAGTTCGGATTTAACCCTGCTGCTCAAATATCTATCCGGACGCTTGCCGGTTTCTGATTTCGAACTTGATTTCAACCAGAAAGGCACCGCCATCAATATGATCAATGCAATCTTCGCTTGTCTGGGGCAGGCAATCAACTTTTTAGCCCGCCCGGTGGATGCCATCAAACACCAGGCGAAAACCGTTACCGTCGGTACCAGCCGGATCAGCGAGCGTATGGAAGGCATATTATTCGATGCTCTGGCAGCTGAAAATATCACCGTTTCTCAGCTAACCGCCAGCAATATTATCGTCTTAAAAAATCTACAGCAAATTATTCACGATATCAGCGGTTCTATTCTCTATCGTATTGAAGGCCTAAATCTATTGGGCGAGCCGAGTGAAGGTACGACCATTCATGTTGTTGCCAAACGCGGTGCTGCCCAAAATATCCAATCACGAGTTGAGAGCGATGTCCAGTTGAAAGGAACCAAGCGCATTATTGTCAGACAGGGCAACGTTCATATCGGCAAAGGTCGCAAAGATGACCGCAGCATCGCTGTTATTCCGGTCCTATCGAATTCACCGTCTTCACCAAGTATCATTGAAAATTTGCTTTTGCTGCATATTATATTCAAAGAAAACATTCCGCTGAGCGTTAAAATCAAAGCCCTGGGCGGCAAATACGAACATATCCAAAATATTGTTCAGGAAAACAACATCCTCTGGGATGATCGATTGCTCGAGGGCATCGCCGTTGAAGAATTATTTGGACGTTCCGCTGAAAAAATAGGCGAACACATCGTATCTCAGGTCAGCGCATAGTGCCGGTTCTCAGATGACAGAGGTCAGATGGCAGAATAAAGACAGAATATGAATGTCACTGAACCGAGCGCATCGTTTTAGTTTTCTGTCTTCTGAACGCACAACACATCGATCATTGATCCATTCTGAGATTATCCATGCATATCCGTCTGCTAGTGTGGACCCTGTTGATCCCATGCCTCGTAATCCTGCCATTATTGACCTTTGAACTGGAGGCCCAGGGAACAAATGAAGCCGAACTTCTCGACGGAAAGACGCTTATCCGAAAACTCCCACCTTCTCAACAGGGCGGGAGCGGGTACGAGCTCATATATGTGGTCGACGCCCCTCTTAATGCTTTCTGGAGGTTCAAAACAGATTTTGATAATGCGTTTATGACAACCAACAAATTTATCATCACCCACCGACTGATCAGCCAGCATGATAATGTGGTGGTGACCGAGGTTGTTTTTAGCCAGGATCTGTATACCCACAAACCTAATGTTAAATTTCGCTGGCAAACCACGTTGTTTCCAGACGAGCACCGTCTGGATTTTGTACTTTTAAACCCGGTGGAATGCGGCCAAAAATTTCATCACGGATCCATTCGGCTCGAAACAGCAGGATCTGCAGGCCAGAAAACAAAGGTGACCCAGACAGCCTATTTCGACTTTTTCGGCGTATCTTTTTGGGTAAATTATCCCTGGTACGGCGGCATGACTTATTTTCTGACCTATTCAGTCGAATGGGAGCGGGCCACGGTTTTACGATTGAAATCAAAATATATTCAAAAAAGTGCACAATAGTTTGAATATAAATTGACATCAATTCGAAGTATGCTATAATTCGTATACAAAAGTGAATACACGGCAATATAAATGCACTCCACAAACAAATATTTCAAACGTCTATTTAAAATTTAACTAGCTAATATTTCTATATTTACAATATGTTCCGAATGAACGAAAATTTCGTATACGCAATTTTGTATAGTTCGGCACATAAATTCGAAAATTGCGTTAGGGTGTATAAAAATGGATAAAGATGCAACCGCTGCTGGCATTTCCATTGATCGATTGAGAGAGATCTCCACCTGGGTATCGTCGGTGCAAGACCTGGATCAGTTGCTCGAACTGATCATTGAAACCGCCACGCGGATGATGGATGCCAAGGCCAGTTCTCTGCTGCTGCTGGATCCTAAAACGCAACGATTGTACTTCAAAGTGGCCACCGGTGAAAAAAAAGATGATGTCAAACAATTTGAAATCGAAATCGGGCAAGGCATCGCCGGCTATGTCGCCCAGACCGGCGAACCGCTGTTGATTCCGAATGTATCTGAGGATCCGCGCTGGTACAAGGAAATCAGTGAAAGTATTGGATTTGAAACGCGCTCTATAGCCTGCGTTCCGATGAAGCTTATGGGTGAGATTATCGGCGTTGTTGAAATTATCGATAAGGCCGACGGCAGTGAGATCACAAGTGAAGATTTAAAGAAATTGTCGGTTTTTGCCGAACTGGCTGCGGTCGGCATTGGCAACGCGCGTAAAATCGAACACGATAAAAAAGAAATCAGGGATCTGAAGGAAGAGCTGGATCTTAAATACGAACTCATTGGAGAGAGTCCGGCTCTCAGAAAAGTGATTTCCGATGCCGTCAAGGTTGCAAATTCCAAAGCCAGCACGTTAATTCTGGGAGAGAGCGGCACCGGCAAAGAATTGCTCGCGCGTTTGATTCATCGTGCGGGGGCCCGGAAAGATGAGCCCATGATCGTTCTCAATTGCGCGGCCCTGCCGGAATCTTTGCTTGAAGATGAGCTTTTCGGTCATGAAAAAGGCGCTTACACCGGAGCAACCGGCCGTAAAATTGGAAAATTTGAGCTTGCGGACAAGGGGACCATTTTCCTGGATGAAATTGGTGAAATGAGTCCCGGCATGCAATCAAAGCTGCTTCGCATCTTGCAAGAGGGCGTTTTTTATCGGGTGGGTGGAAACAAATCGATCCCGGTCGATGTTCGCGTCATTGCGGCGACCAATCGCAATATTGCCGAAGAGGTAACAGAGGGCAGGTTTCGCGAAGATCTTTATTATCGGCTTAATGTTGTTCAGATCCATATGCCGCCCGTCAGGGATCGAAAGGAAGATATCCCCTTGTTAGCCGAATATTTTTTAGATATTTTTAAACGCGACCGCGGGGTATCGAATCTGGCCATATCCAAAAAAGCAATGAATGCCATGATACAATATGACTGGCCCGGAAATGTTCGCGAAATGAAAAACGCGATCGAAAGAGCGGTTGTCATGGGAAATGGTGGGGCGATAATGCCAGAAGATCTCCCACAATTTGCCGCTAAACCCAGCTACCCGGGCATGAAAGTCGGCTTGACGTTGAAAGAAGCCACTGACATGTTTAAAAAGGAATTTATAGCGCTGAATCTCCGGCACACCGGTGGGAATAGGAGCGAGGCAGCCAAAACCATGGATATTCAAAGAACTTACCTTTCCCGTCTTATCAGCCGCTATGGCCTGCTGGACACATGAAATGTTTTGGAACTTCAAAAGCCGGGCTATACAGATTGAATATTTGATTTTCAAGCAACTGTGGCCGGACCACCCTACCCTTCACCTTAAAACGCCCCCGATGCCAACAAAAGGCAGGATAAAATGGAAGAATACAGCATTTTGTTAGTCGATGATGATCCGTTTATATTAGAGGGCATTGGAGCGGATCTTCAAAGCCAGGGCTTTGAATTAACAGAAGCCAATAGCGGTGACCGGGCGCTGGAATTGCTGGCCGAACAGCAATTTGACCTGGTGATTACGGATTTGGTCATGGAAAATGTGGATGGAATTCAGGTCTTAAAAAAAGCCAAAACGCTACAACCGGATATAATGGTCATCATCCTGACCGGCTATGGTAACATGGCATCCGCTATCGAAGCGCTGCGACATGAAGCTGATGACTTTTTGCTCAAGCCCTGTGAATCAGCAGAGATGCTTCATCGTATCCACCAATGCCAGGAAAAAGCGGCCCTGCGACAAAGATTAAAACTGTATCAAAAATTGTTGCCAATGTGCTGCGTCTGTAAAAAGATCAGAGATGATCGCCAATCAGAGCCCGGCAGGGGCAAATGGGTTGAAGTTGAACAGTTTATCCATGATAGGGCCAATCTGGATATCACTTCCAGCTACTGTCCGGACTGCGCTCAGCGGACCATGGACGCCTTTACCCATCGTAAAGCCAGCCAGACCAAGAACTATTTGTCTGATATTCAATTGGACACTTCAGGAAAACAAAAACGGTAAGCCTGAAAGTGGGTAAATGTCTGCTCAAATACGTCCTGTCAACAGTGGGTTGATTGACCTGCGCTTAATTGCGGCTCTCTGATTTTTTTAAGGACGCCTTAATAAATTTGCTGAATAATGGATGGGGTGTCATGGGACGCGATTTGAATTCCGGATGAAATTGACAACCCAGAAACCACGGATGATCATTGATTTCGATGATCTCAACCAGCTCGCCACTAGGTGAGCTGCCGCTGATGATCAATCCGTTTTCTTTGAGTTGATCCGTAAATTCATTGTTAAATTCATAGCGATGCCGGTGCCGTTCGGAAATTTCCGCTTGCCGGTAGGCCTCAAATGCCAGGGAATTTTCTTCAATCCGGCAACTGTAGGCACCCAGTCTCATGGAAGCGCCTTTTTCGGATAGATCATCCCGCCGCTGGACACTCTGGGTGCGTTCATCAAACCATTCACGCATCAGATATATGACCGGATACGGCGTATCGGGATCAAATTCAGAACTGTTGGCCCCCTCCATTCCGGCGACATGGCGCGCAAATTCAATGACAGCAATCTGCATCCCCAGACATATGCCGAAATAAGGTACTTTGTTTACCCTTGCATACCGGGCAGAACAGATCTTGCCTTCAATGCCGCGCTCTCCGAATCCACCGGGTACCAGAATACCGTCAGCATCGGCCAACAACTGATCGCAGGTCCCGCCATCTAGTTTTTCGGAATCAACGAAATTCAGGTTCACTCGGCAATCATTGTCGATCCCGCCGTGATACAACGCTTCGTTAAGGCTTTTATAGGATTCAGTCAGATCGACGTATTTCCCGACAACGGCTATCGTTACCGAATGTCGCGGGGCTTTGATTTTTTTGATCAGATTTTCCCAGTCGTCCAATTGCGGGTTGCGTGTCCATATATTGAGGAGCTCAACGATTTTGTCATCCAGACCCTCTTGATGAAAGATAAGAGGAACCTCATAAATGTGATCGACATCTTTGGCGGTTATCACTTCTTCAACGCTGACATTACAAAAGAGCGCAATTTTGGCTTTAATGTCTTTGGAAAGAAATCTATCGGTACGGCACAACAGGATGTCCGGTTGAATACCGATACTTCTCAACTCCTTGACGCTATGCTGGGTCGGTTTGGTTTTGACTTCTCCGGCGGTGCTGATATAAGGCACCAGCGTCAAATGAATATACAGCGAATTTTTTCTGCCCACATCCGCTCTGAATTGCCGGATCGCTTCCTGAAATGGAAGGCTTTCAATATCGCCGATCGTCCCGCCGATTTCAACAATGACCACGTCAACATCTGAAGCGGCCAGCTTGATACTATTTTTGATTTCATCAGTGATATGGGGAATCACCTGTACGGTTCCGCCCAGATAGTCTCCCCTGCGCTCTTTGGTAATGACGGAGTGATATATTTTCCCGGTTGTAAAATTATTGTCTTTTCCCATCCGGGCATTTGTGAAACGCTCATAGTGTCCCAGGTCAAGGTCGGTTTCGGTGCCGTCATCGGTTACAAACACCTCACCGTGCTGAAACGGATTCATTGTCCCTGGATCCACGTTGATATAAGGATCCAACTTTTGAATGGTCACAGTCAGTCCCCGGCTTTCAAGCAGGGCCCCTATGGCGGCCGATGCGAGTCCTTTGCCAAGAGAAGAAAGCACACCACCGGTTACAAATATAAATTTTGTGTCCTTTGCCATCGTCTCCCCTCATTCTGTTTCTTGGGCCATTATAGATATAGCATACCGTACCGGTCTTATTCGCGAATGCATCTCCGGGTAAATAAAAGAGTAAGCTCGCGGCAACCGGGACATTTATTCAAATATCTTTTTGAAGTCCTCGATGGTTTTTTGGACCTCGCTCAGGCCTTGCTGATTACCGGCTTCTCCAGGCACTTGTTCGCTTTGGCGATATTCAGACATCAGACGCCCAATATCAAATATGTCTTCTGAGAATTTCGGATTGATTTGATAATGGCTAACCGCGATCGTACGCACCGTCGTCCCATCTTGAATGAATTCTATTTGCAACGGATACCAGGTTTTGCCGATGGGTTGCCAATCGGAATACCGAACTTCCAGAATGCCGTTGCGCTCATCGCCTGCAGATGGGATAATCAACCGCTGAGGTTGAAATGTCTCCTTGTCGACCCAGATCTGGGAGACTGTCTCGTCTGGATATTCGGCGCCGATCACTAGCGCAATCCGATCGTCAAATTTCCCCAGGCTGGAGACGGTGACATCAATCCCCAGATTCACCAATCGGTCAGAAAGCGTCTCTCGAGAGCGGAACAACAGCAAATCCTTGTAAAGGTCAAAGCGCGACTCGCTGAACTTGGCGATCACACCATCAATTACCATAAGGGTCCGCCCCCTGTTATAAACATATATTCTTTGGTTTGTGTCCGAGATAATATCGGAACGAAATGCCCGAGAAAAAACGTATCGGATCGACTCTTCCAGTTCAATGGAATTGGTTTCAACAGGTGCAACAGCCATATCATCCATCCCGGCCGGCTGACTGTTCGGGCTTTCAAAAGTATCATCGGCAGCCGTGTGGTCGTTGGCTTCGTCCAAAAGTTCAGGCGTGGGATCGATATTATAAAAAATGACCCGTTGCGACACGAACAGAGTGTTCGCTTGACCCAGTTTATCGGTAACGAGTTGGATGATATGGGGGCCTTGCAACACGTATGATTGTGCATTGGCCGCAAAAAGTACGGCAAGAGCCAGACTCAGAAAGGTAATGACATTTGTTTTTAAATTGGCCATTGTCATTGTTAAAATAATTCGCTGGAGAAAAACGCCGCGGCACCGAGTTCTTCCTCAATACGGATGAGCTGGTTGTATTTGGCCACGCGATCGCTGCGGGACATGGAGCCCGTTTTTATCTGGCCGCCGTTTACACCAACCACCAGATCGGCGATGAAGGTATCCTCTGTTTCTCCCGAACGATGCGAGATAATGGTTGTATACCCCACTTGTTTGGCCAGTTCAATTGCGTCCAGGGTTTCAGTAACGGTCCCAATCTGATTCAATTTTATTAAAATGGAGTTGGCAATGCCCTGTTCGATGCCTTTGTTAAATATCTTAGGATTCGTCACGAATATATCATCACCGACAATTTGAATACGGCTTTCAAGTCGATCGGTCATAATCTTCCATCCGTCCCAATCCCCTTCGGCGAGTCCGTCTTCAATCGAAACGATTGGATATTTGTCAATCAGGTTTTCATAGTAGTCGATCATTTTCTTGGCGCTCAGCTTTTTATTTTCCGAATTTAGGGTATATTTGCCACCTTTGAAAATTTCACTCGCAGCCACATCCAGCGCAAGGCCGATTTCTTTACCCGGTTTGTAGCCGGCAGCTTCAATGGCCTGTAAAATCTCCTTTATGGCAGCCTCGTTGGACTCCAGATCGGGTGCAAAGCCTCCTTCGTCTCCGACAGCCGTGCTAATCCCCTGGTCTTTGAGAATCTTCTTTAATTGCTGAAAGACCTCGGAACCCATCTGAACTGCCTGTGCGATTGATTTCGCGCCAAAGGGCACAATCATAAATTCCTGAACGTCCAGGTTGTTGGCCGCATGCGCCCCACCATTGATGATATTCATCATCGGAACCGGCAAGTAGCGTGCATTGATACCGCCCAGATAACGGTAAAGCGGCACGGCATATGCAGCGGCAGCAGCCCGGGCAGCTGCCATGGATACACCCAGAATGGCATTGGCACCCAGCTTTGATTTATTGGATGTGCCATCAAGTTCAATCATAAATTTGTCCAGCGCGGCTTGATCGCCGGCATCCATGCCGGCTATGGCCGGTGCAATCTGGGTGAGAACATTTTTTACGGCCGTAGAAACGCCTTTGCCCCCGTATGCTTTGGATCTTTTGTCCCGCAGTTCAAGCGCCTCGCGCTTTCCAGTCGAAGCTCCGGAGGGCACAGCTGCTCTACCCACAGCACCGCAGGCGACCATAACATCCACTTCTATCGTAGGATTTCCTCTTGAATCTAAAATTTGTCTTGCTTTTACATCAACGATTTCGGTCATATCACGCTCCCCCCTTTTACGGCACAATAAGGCTTTAAATAGCCTAACAATTTGGCTGTGGCAGAAAGACTCATCTTGCCGACTTTCAATGTTCGCACCCGGCCCTTTCCCTGTATCGGTTGCCGGCTGACACCTGTTGTTGGCAGGATCTATTTTTTCCGCACGTTCGCGGCAATCTGGTTGAACAAAGGGATTCAAAAGCAACTAGCCATGTTGCTTGACAAATAATAGAGAAATGTTACTCTGCAATAGCTTTGATGTCAAGTAGAGCCAGAGTTGTAAAAACACGCTTTTTGCACAGAAAAAATTCCTACCATATGGAAGAAAAAGGCAAAGATTTATATTTGGTTGCCCACCTTTTCGTGGCTGCCATCCGGGTGTGCGAACATCAAATGAGCTCTCCGCCGACGATTGATGATCTATCAAAAACCTTGGCGATGTCCCTTGAACGCAGCAACTATGTCTGCAGAAAATTAAAAGAGCTGGGCGTTATTGACAGCGTTGAAGGCTCATATGGTAATCGATTGTTCGTACGGGACCATTTGAAAATTGAAAACATCCCCCGCGATGCCGATGGAACCCAATTGGATGCTGAATTGCAAAAGTTTAAAGAATCCCAGAAGGCGCTAGCGGATAAAATTGAGACGTTTCAAGCCCAGCAGGCCAAAAAGAAAAAGGACCTTTTTGCCGAAATGGAAAAAAAACTCAAGCAAAAGCTGGATAAAAAATAGGTTCGCATAAATATCCCCTCACGCATTCATCAGCCGCACCTGACCGGATTGCCGCTTTATCATCGCAGAAATGGATAACGGTTTGCCCGTCAGCCTGATCGTTTTTCATGTCAAAAACATCACACAAGGCCAACTATCAAATATCATGATGATTTTTTGCTTGACATAAAATTGCCTTTATCATTAAGCTTATTGCTACAGCCATCCAATTCGTATTGTTTTCAAATACATAAAATAAATATGACCACAATGTTATAACAACCGCTCACCATTGATTGTGCGTGGCTGTGTAATGGTTGTTAACGATTTGGCGTTATTTTTCCACGGACTGGAATTTTTCAAATGGACATAGGCAGACCTGAACAATCGGAGATTTTTTATCGCAAGATCCATCGCAAAGATCATGACCAGATCGCTCTTGATGCGGAGATGATTCGCTTGTTGATCGCTGTCGATGAAAAAAAGAGTTTGTCTCAAATCGCTGTTGAAGTGCAGATGGAACCGACAACACTCAAAAAGAATTTGGGAAAATTGATTCAATTAGGACTGGTTGAGCCTATCAAAAAGGGCCTGCCGGTCTTGGATAAAATCTTCCTGCAAGCATTAAACATCAATTTATCCAGAGCAATCGGACCGATGGCCGAATTGTTAATCGAAGAAGTTGCCTCAGAGATGGAAATAACCGACCCTGGAATCCCGGTACATCAGGCTGCTGAAATGATTACCACGCTTTCACACGAAATACCGGATCCGGAAAAACGGATCGAATTTAAAAAATCCATGATGGATATTCTAAATAAAAAGCGAATCTATACGGAGGTGCCCAAGCCATGATGGACATTATTTGCGATGAATGCGGGAAAAAATATCGTGTTGACGAAACGAAGATGAAAAGACAAAAAGCTAAGGTTAAATGCAAAGTCTGCGATAACATCATGGTTGTCACCAAGCCTGCACCTGCTGTACCCGATGAACCGTCTCCGGCGCCTGATACGGCCGAGGAGCAATCGCCCCCGGAACCGCAGATGCCCGAGCAGGCCGCTGAAAGACCGGCATCGCTGCGCCCGGAAGCCGAAGATTTGCATCGTGAGGCACCCCCGTTTTACGGTGGGCAGAAAGTGCGTTTCGGTCTGTTTGGTAAAATTATCACTGTTATGCTCATCGTCAGTTTATTGCCTTTTGCCATTTTTTGGGGAATTACGTTACGGGAAACCAACGAGCGGATTCGCACTGATACCGAAGCGCTGATGGCTCAAACGGCTGCGGGGTTGGAGAGTCAGATAAATGGATGGATTAATAACAATATTGCCATCTTACGCACCGCCGCAAAGCTGCCTGAAATCCAATCCATGGACGGCGCATTACAGAAGCCCATCTTGGAAACGATTCAAAAACAATACCCCTGGATGTATCTGGTATTCACAGTAGGACCCGATGGCTTCAATGTTGCCCGCAGTGATGATGTGCCGCTTAAAGACTATTCCGACCGCCAATATTACAAGGATATTATTCGCGGTAAAAACCTCAGCTGGCAAACGCTGATCGGCAAAACGTCTAAAAAGCCGGCTCTGGTATTGTCGGTACCGATTAAGTCAGCAGACCAGACCGTAGCCGTTATGGCAGCGGCAATGACTATTGACGAGATATCCAGAAGCATTGCGACCTGGAAAAAAGATAAAACCGGATACGCTTTTTTAGTGGATGAGAAAGGCTTTGTGGTCGCCCACCCCAACAGGCAATTTGTGGCCGCACGCAAAAACCTCAACGATCATCCTTTGATCACCAATTACCGCAAAAAAGGCTGGACGACCATTACCACACGATTCAAAACCGCTAACGGCAAGCCGGCTCTGGGTCATGTCCGCAGCAACAATTACGGATGGGCCCTGGCCATGCAACAGGAAGACAGTGAGGTGTTTGCGGCGCTAAACCGCATGCAAAAGTTTGCGCTGACCCTTCTGGGCTGCACCATCTTGCTAGTATCGGTCATCGCATGGTTCTCAGCCCGTGCAATTGTGACACCGGTAATGAAGCTGACCGATGCAGCCGAGCGCATGAGTCTGGGTGAATTGAATGTGAAAATCGATATAAAATCCAAAGATGAGATCGGTTTGTTGGCCCAGGCGATTGGTCGTATGCAGACCAGTTTGAGGTTGGCCATGAACCGCCTCCGTCGCAAGAGATAAAACCGGACTTAGAGCATTCATCTCTTGCCCAGTGACGGTGTTACGTTCCGCTTCAAAGGACCTGAAAGACCGATCGTTAAGCGCCTGTACCAATAATGGTGACTTCAATGGTGCGCTGACGGCGGCGATTATCATGGTTGATGGCCACTACTTGTTGCCAGGTTCCCAATTTCAGGCGACCGTTTCGAATCGGCAGGGCAATCGCTGGGCCTAATAACGCGGCTTGCACATGGCTGTGCCCGTTGCCGTCATGCCAGGCTTTTTCATGTTCATATTCTAATTCCGGCGGCGCCATGCGATTGACGGCCGCCATTAAATCGCTGACCACACCAGGTTCATACTCAATGGTCGTCAACGACCCGGTAGATCCCACCATGGTGGCACTCAAGCTACCTTTCACAACCTGAGATTCATGAATCAATTGCTCAAGTGCCGGTGTGATATCTCGTATATCCGGACCTGTTCTGAGGCTGATTTCAACTGATTTACAATAAAGCGTGATAGATAGCATATCATTTTCCTCCTATGATAAAGCGCCTTGACCCACCTGTTATTCTGCGAACCTGAACAGCGCCGATGCTTTGGCTTTATAGTCGTTGTCAAAAAAACGTTCCGATTGCAAAACGTTTTTTGCGACAACACTTATGCCGCCATTCTTTTTTCGGAACATTTTAATGACAAGCGGTATAATCAATGCATCCACGAATGAACACTTGCAAATCGGCACAAATATCCGTTAGGGGTTGTCAATAAATTTGACATAAATGTCAAACGATAAGATGACCTTATCTTTTTATATACAAGCGCTGCGCAGGCAAGTTGAACCAAAAGTATCGTATTGTCAATATGTTGGCCGCGATAAAAAAATGTGCGTACATAAAAATGCACACGACTCCTATTGATTAAGTATGTAAACATCAAAAAATGAACGCATTTATATTTTTTTATAACAATATAACAATCTGAAATCTATGTAGCGCGGCATGCTCAGCGTCCGCG